>JAFUXZ010000162.1 GCA_017470795.1 Paludibacteraceae bacterium | reverse complement strand
TCAGGCCTGCACGTGATGCGTCAGCGAGCGCAATCACGACGTCGGTCGAATTGATAGCCGACAGAAGTTCAATCAGGAAGACAGACTTGAAACCGATGCTGAGGGGTTCGTCCGTGTATTGGCAGGCAACCATTTCGCGGGCGGCGATGGAGAAGTCGATGTCCTGGGCGGACACTTCTATCTGGTTGTCTGCGAAGTGGAGCTTAATCAGATTGCTTGCCGCACTGGCACATACCTGCACGCGCTTTATGGCACTGATAAGGCTCACGCGGTCAACCACAACCTTGCGGGCGTTGTTCTGAGGTATGACGGCATTGTAGTTCGGGAAGCGGCCTTCAATCTGACGGCATACGATGGTGTAGTTGCCCAGCGTGAAGCGTGCAAACTTGGAGTCGAACAGCACCTGTACGTCGCCTTCTTCTTTCGGGAGGACGTTCTTGAGCATGTTGGCCGGCTTTTTGGGCAGGATGAAGCTGGCCGGAGTGTCGGTGTGCACCGTGGTGTTGACAAGGCGAACCAACTTGTGAGCATCAGTAGCCACAAGGGTCAGGCTGTCCTGCTTGAGGTCGAAGAATACGCCGTTCATCACAGGACGAATCTCATCGTCTCCTGCACAGAAGAGGGATTTGTTGATCCCGTTCAGCATAGCTTCTGCACTCATCGTGAAGGCTTGCGCATCTTCACCTATGGCCGGCATTTGCGGGAACTCGTTGCCGTTCTGACCGATGGAGGTGTAGTTACCGTTCTGCGAAGCAATCAGGACTGCGAAGTTGTCGTCGTTAATGTCGAACGTGAGAGGCTGTTCGGAGAATTCACGCAGCATGTTGAGCAGCCATTTGGCATCAATCGACACTTTGCCCTGTCCTTCTGACTCGTTGACCGTCACGATGGTCTCCATCGTGGTTTCTTGGTCGGCAGCCGTCAGTTTGAGTTGATTTCCATTTAACTCAAACAGGACGTTGTCCAGTATCGGCATGGTGTTCTTACTGGCAATGACGCGGCTCACAGTTTGCAACTGCGCGTACATCTGAGTGCTGGAGATAGAAAATTTCATATCTGATGTTTTTTTATTTGTCTGAAAGTGAATACAAATGTATGTATTTTTTTCTGAAGATGCAAGTACGCAGGGGGTTGGCGTGATGTGCGCGATGTTTTTTATGGCAGCTGCAGGCCTTGGTACTCCGATGCTGCGTGCTGATGACGGTGCTGCGCCGGGATTTGGCAGGCAAGGGTTCCGGCTGCCCGAATCTGCCGGATTCAGCAGGCCGTAATCTGTCTGCCGGGCTCCTGCCGGCAGCTGCGGTCACGCGCCATTCATCCGATTGAGATGCATCGTAGGCTCTTGTGTCGTGAAATGAATCTGCCCATGCGTTTCCGGCGGCAGCGTGTTGTCAAAAGTGTTCTGGCAGAGGAGTATCCGGCAGCGCTGCCGGGGAGTCATGAGTCCTGTCCGGCAAGGCCGTCGGCTCAGGGTGCATGGTAGGCTTCAGGGCGCTGTCCGCCCGCTGTTCTTCAGGTCAGATGTTTTTTGATGACGGCCGGATTGCCGGCTACCATCACGTCGTCGGGTACGTCATGCACGACCACGCTCCCGGCAGCCACAATGACGCGGTTGCCAATCGTAACCCCGGGACAGACCGTCACGCCTCCGCCCAACCAGCAGTCATCACCCACG
>JAFUXZ010000161.1 GCA_017470795.1 Paludibacteraceae bacterium | reverse complement strand
TGTCTGTGATTGATGCACTTGGTACCGGAACGGCAACGTGCCCGGCTTTTGGGCGATAGTAGGTGATGCTGTAGTTGTGTATCGTGGCCGGGTCGTGATACTGACTGCCGGCCAGTTCATACCACGCATCGTCGGGTTGTCCGTTGCCGTTGGCGTCGTAACTGACCATCACGATGCCCGGTTCTGAACTTCCGCCGGGGCGTGTGGCCGACTGGTTGGGATTGGTTGTGGCGAAAAAGGCGTTCCCGAGAATCTTGAAGTCGTATGCATCGGGTATGTTGCGAACCATGTGGTCAAAGCCGAAGATGACGTAGCCGCCAAAGCCACCCAGCGAAATCATCACCCGGTTGTTGTCGGCCAGGCCCTCTTCGGCTTTGAGTCGGATGTCATTTTCGGTGTCTCCGGCCTGATATGTCGGCAACTCGTTGATGAATTGTCCCGGAGCCGGCCGATATTCATATACGCGGCTGATGTATGGCGATTGTGCCATGAGCAGTCCGCTTGCGAGCAGCATGATGCATGCCGGCAGATGACGTGTTTTTGTTTTCATAAGTGCAGGGAGGATGTGTTAGTCAGAGAGTTTTATTTCCAAAGCAGTGCAAAGTGTGCGGGGATGTCACCGGTGCGTTCGCTCCACCGGCGTTTGCCGTCCGGCCCGTAACAATGAATCATGCCGGGAGACACGTAGTTCTTGGCGTCGGTGACGTAGATTTCCTTCGTCTGGGGATTGACCATGATGCCGTATGGGACTTTGATTTCGGCCTCGGTTCCGTCGGTGATGAAGTTGTGGGTGACAATTTCGTGCGATTTCACATCTACGATGCCGTATGTCGTTGTGCTGTTCATGGTCAGATAGCTCCATTCGGTGCTGTGCAGGTAGAGTGAGTCGCCGTCAAGCCAGAAGTTGCTCACTGCGATGGGCAGCGAGTCGGTCAGCTGATTGGTCTGTGTGTCAATGCAGTACAGCTTGGAGGAAATGTCGTAGTAGTCGCCGCGCGAACTGACCCACAGTTGCTGATGCCGGTCGGCGCGCAGGTGATGCAGGTTGATGGCTACGCTGATGCGTCCGATTTCGCTGAAAGAGTCAAGGTCTATGACCGAAACGGTGCTCTCGTAGTTGGGAACCATGTAGCCTCCGGAGTTGGCCACATACATTCGGCGCCCGACAATTTCCAGTTCGTCAGGTTGGTAGCCCACATAGCAGGTGTCTATGATCTGCAGAGTGGCAGTGTCAAACTTGGCTACGTAGCCGATTTGCTTGTAGTCCGGGTCAATCTGCACAGGACCGGCGTAGCTCGTCACATATCCGTATTGCCCTTCGAAGCGTACGTAGCGACAGTTGGGTATGTCAATCTGCCCGATTTTGCGTGCTGTCAGAGCATCCATGACGTCAATCTTGTTGGAGCAGTTGACTACGGCATACATGCGTGCGCCGTAGATGCGCAGGTCGTTGCCCACGTCGCCCATTTCTTTGACAACATTTGGATTGGCAGCGGCAAAAATGTTGCGTGTGTACGTTCCGGTCTGATAGTCAAAGAAGTCCAGCGTGGCTTTGTTGCTTCCCATGTTGCCCTCGTTGAGGAGGTAGAAGCCTGCGATGACGCTTGCGGTGGAGCCTGTATCCACTTGAATCACTTCGGGGTGAATGACCTCCACGTCGTCGCGGCAGGCGATGACGGCCAGTGCGGTCATGATGCAGAGTATGCCTTGTGTGATTGGTCGGTGCAGTCGGTTCATATCGATATGTCTTGTTCGTTTTCTCCGGTGTTATGCTTTGTGTTCCGGCGTGCCTACAGGCTCAGTTTGACAATCAGCTTGTAGTTGCGTCCCGGCATGGGATAGTTGAGTATGACGTCATATTGCTGGTCAAGCAGATTGTTGACTTCAAGTGCAAGGTCTGTCGTGAGGTGTTTGCCCCGCAGTATTTTGCGCAGCGTGAGGTCGTGCGTGTACCATGGCTGCTCGTGATTGGACTGAATGTTGGCACTGTTGTGATAACGCTCCCCGACGTATATGAAGCTGTAGTTCAGACTCCATGTGCGCCATGTGATATTGGCCACGGCCGAACCGCTGTGCCAGGGGATGTAGGCAATCTGTCCTCCGTATGTGACCGGGTCGCCGGCGTCGGAGAAATCCTGTGCTTTCTGGTAGGTGTAGGTGAGATTGAACTTCAGCAGCATGTCGGTCATGGGACGTAACTCAAGGTGTGCGTTCGCGTCGATTCCACGAATCTCGACATATCCGATGTTCATCATCTGCCATCTGTATTGTCCGTTGCCTTTCGGGATGGCAACGATCTTGTCGTCCACCTCAATGTAGTAGGCATCGGCCTTGATACCGGCATGCGCCAGCACACCGTCTTGCTGTACATGGTCATAGCTGATGCCGAAATTGTACTGTGTGGTGTATTCGGGGTTGAGGGCGATATTGCCAATGTCGGTGTAATACAGGTCGTTGAATGTCGGCATGCGAAAGATTCGCTTGTAAAAGGCCCGTATGTACATTCGCCGGTTCAGCCATGGCTGTACACTCGCAAAGACGGCCGGAGTGAAGCGCAGGGTCGACTCGGCAGCCTGAGCGGCGCCTTTCGTGCGCTGGATATGGTCGTTGACATACGTCCCCAGCAGGCTGGCCTGCGCCTTCAGGTGTTTCCGGTCAAAAGATGTGGCAGCAGCCACGAGCAGCGTGTTGCGGCGCGGATTGACGAAGTTGACCATGTTCGACTGCAGCCAGTTGATCTGCCAGTCGGCCGACAGGGCAATGTGCCAGAAGGGCCGGATGGCATAGCGGTTGGCTGTTGACAGATACACCTCCTGCTGTGTGAAGTTGTTGTCAATATATTTCAGTGTTGTATCAGGGTTGAGGTAGCGCATGTAGTCGCGCGAAAACTTGGCATTGACCTGCAGGTCGTAATGCTCGGCCAGATGCTGCTGCCATCCGGACTGCACGAACAGGTTGCGGTCCCACTGCCGCTGCGCATTGGTCCACACATTGTTGACGATGGCTCCCGGAATGCCGCGCTCGGAGTCGTAATAATAGGCCTTGGCGTGCCACTTGCCCTGATCGGTGTATCCGAAGATGCCTGCTTCGGCACGCAGAGCGTGCAGGTCGCCGTTGTGGCGTACGGCGGTGGTGTCATAGGCGATTGACCCGTCGGCATTCACTCTGCGATAGCGAAACCGGTAGCGGCCGGTGGCATAGGTGTATTCGGCATTGGCCGACAGGTGGATTCGGGGAGCCAGTTGCCGTTCGTACAGTATGCTCGGATTGAGCAGACCGAAAGAACCGGTCTTGAAGCCCACCGAGATGTTCTGTTTCTTTCCGTTCTGAAACGTCGGACGACGCGTCTTCAGATATAACGACCCGGAAGAACCGAAGTCCTTGGCGGGCTGAAAAATATCACTCTTCTGACCGTTGTAGAGCGATATTTCCTCCAGATTTTCCAGCGAGAACTTGCCCAGGTCGACGGTGCCGTTTTGCGCGTTGCCAACCTCTATTCCGTCATAGAAAACGCCCAAATGGTTGGTTCCCATCGAGCGGATGTCTACCGTTTTCAGTCCGCCGACGCCCCCGTAGTCCTTGACCTGCACTCCGGAAAAATAGCGCACGGCATCGGCCACGGAGAAGCTGTTGAGTTGCTTCAGGTCTTCGCCGGAGATTCGCTGTGTGGGTATCACTTCCGTTGCGCGTATGGCGGTCACACTGACCTCGTCGAGATATTGCATGGAGTCCAGCCGGCTGGGGTGAGGGTAGACATTCTGCGCCGACACGCTCAATGTCAGACACAATGTCAGCAGGCCAATTATATATGTCGTCTTGCGCTCCATGCAGGAAAGGAGCATGCCGGATGCATGCGGGTTCAAACCATACGGCAAAGGTACATGTTTTTTTCATAGACCATACCGTTTCTGCATGTCGCGGCCGTCTGAAAACGGCCTGAACAGCCATCTTTGCGCGTCTGTTCAGGACGTTCGTCAAAGCGCGCCGGACGGCAAAGCAATGGCCGTGTGTGCAGCCGCCGGCTTTCGCAGGGCGGAAACGATGGCTCTTGTTTGCGCCCGATGGCGTTGGCCGGCCGGCAATATGAGGTGCATGCATAGCCGGCGGCTGTGCCCTAAAACAGCCGTTGTGCCGGCTTGCAGACGGTGGCGCAGCCTTGCGGGGCCTGTTACCGTCGGGGTGCGGCATACGGCGTTGGGTACGGATAGTCCTTGAGGTCCGGCAGCGCCGGCAGATCAGGGTTGGGGGTATGCTTTCTGCCGTCGTCGCCTGAAGGGGTAGGCTGCCGCAAATAGCTGTTGACAATTTAGGCCCGCCTTTTCGTCAATTTGTCTCCATGCCCCTTGTCTGCAGAAAGTATTTTTGTGCGTTGAAAAAAGTGCACATACCAGACAGACACAAAGTAAACATAAAAACATAACACAACACAATGAAAAACAAACACATCTTCATGAGTCTTTTTCTGACTCTGATGGTTCTTCCTCCGCTTGCCATGAAGGCGCAGGATAATCAGACCACAGAAGGGACAGACTTTTGGTTCACGCTGATGCGGGCAGATGCTGACAATCCGGAGGAATTGTCGCTCACGATTTCTGCCAAAAACGCCTGCACGGTGACCATCGAAAACCCTACAACCGGCTATAGGGAGACGGTCAATATGACAGCAGGAGGATTGGAACGCAAAATCCTCTACGACGGAACCATTGACCACAAAGCCGACTGCTACGTCGGGACAGCAGATGACGAGGTCAACAACGTGTTCAAGGCGATTCACGTTACGTCGACCGACAACATCTCACTCTTTGCCGGCAACTGGCGTGAGAAATCATTTGATGTGGCAAACCTGCTGCCGACAGCATCGTTGCGCGACGAGTATGTCATTTGCGCATACACCCCTTCCGACCATGAAAACAAGGAGCAGGGATCGCATTTTGCCATCGTGGCAACTGAAGACAACACGATTGTTGACTTTGTCGTTACAGCAGCCACAAAAGGTATGCCAAGCAATCCGGGCGGCGGATTCATCGGCGGCGGCTCATCGAATGACGTTTACAATGGTAAAGGCGTCGGCGATACGCTCACAACCCCGGTACTGAAGGCCGGACAGGTCTGGTATGTATGGACAGGCAACAATGACGGTGATGACGCTGACCTGACCGGTTCATACATCAAGGCACGTGACGGAAAACGTATCGCGGTGTTCAATGGCAATCCGCATACCAACGTTCCTCATAAGGTCCGCGACCGTGACCACCTCTATTCGCAGGCCATGCCGACAGTCTATTGGGGAACAAAATTCCCAATCACAGGCTCAAAGACCACCAAGGGCTCCAACTACACCACCTTCTACGATCGTCAGAAAGACAAAGTACGCGTGCTGGCGTATTATGACGGAACGGAAGTCTATATCAACGGAACCTTGGCACATACGTTCAACTTTGCTGCCAACCCTCACCACTACTTCGAGTTCGAATTGGGTGACGGTACGATGACCGACCCTCAGCACAGCAGCATGTACACTGTGCCCGGCACGAGCTGCTTCGTCGAAACAAGCTGCCCGACAGCGGTTCACATGTTTATGGTCAGCAACCGCTATGACTTCCCCTCAAGTCCCTACTGCAACGGAGACCCTGCTATGATCTGGATGAACCCGATTGAACAGGTAATCGATGAGATAACTTTCGGGACATATCGTGACTACAGTCACTTTACCAATGTGGTAACCGAAACCGCCAATGTCAATTCCATGACTCTTGACGGAAACATCATCGCTGGCGAATTTCAGGCCCTCGCAGGCAACAGCAATTATTCGTTTGCACGCATCAACATTCCCTCCGGAACGCATACACTCAAAGGTAGTGCAGGCTTTATCGCCCACGTCTATGGAACAGGTGAGAAGGAGTCTTACGGCTACTCGGCAGGCGGTGCCACCAAGCCTTTGGAGCAATATGTCTCCATCAACGGGCAGATCTTCACGCCCGATACGAAGAATGTCCTCTGCG
>JAFUXZ010000160.1 GCA_017470795.1 Paludibacteraceae bacterium | reverse complement strand
TTCTGCGGTTCTACACGCAGAACAGCCTCTTTCTCCGTAATCATGCCTTGGTGGAGCATGTCCATGGCGATTTTAACCATCGCAGCACCGGTTCGCTTACCGTTACGTGTCTGGAGGAACCAAAGTTTACCCTCTTGAACAGTGAACTCCATATCCTGCATATCACGATAATGATTCTCAAGCTTGGTCTGAATCTCATCGAGTTGCTTATAGATGTCGGGCATGGCTTCTTCCATTGACGGATACTTAGCCTTCCGGTCTTCTTCGCTGATGCCGGCACGCTGTGCCCAACGGCGCGAGCCTTCAAGAGTAATCTGTTGCGGTGTGCGAATACCGGCCACAACGTCTTCACCTTGAGCGTTGATCAGATATTCACCCATGAACATGTCTTCGCCGGTAGCAGCATCACGGCTGAACGCAACACCGGTAGCTGACGTGTTGCCCATATTTCCAAACACCATTGCTTGCACATTCACAGCAGTACCCCATTCTGCAGGTATGCCTTCCATTTTACGATACAGGATGGCACGATCGTTCATCCATGAGTCAAACACAGCGCATATAGCACCCCATAGTTGTTCTTGTGGCTCTTCAGGGAAATCAATTCCTAAGCGCGTCTTGACCATTGCTTTGAAACGCTTGACGAGTTCTTTCAAATCCTCCACGTCAAGTTCTGTATCCAAAGTTACTCCTTTGGCATCTTTCACGCTCTCAATAATCTCCTCAAACGGATCTGTGTCTGTCTTGTTAACAGGTTTCAAACCCAGTACTACATCGCCATACATCTGAACAAAACGGCGGTAGGAATCCCATACGAATCGGGCGTTGTCGGTTTTCTTTATCAAACCTTCGACAACGACATCATTCAGACCGAGATTCAAGATTGTATCCATCATGCCCGGCATTGATGCACGTGCACCAGAGCGTACACTCACCAATAAGGGATTGACAGCATCGCCAAATTTCGAATTCATTAAGGTCTCAATGTGCTGCAAAGCTTTTGCTACATCTTCTTTTAACAAAGCAACAACAGCGTCCTTTCCTTTTTCGAAATACTCGTTACAAACTTCAGTGGTAATTGTGAATCCTGGAGGAACTGGTACGCCGATAAGATTCATTTCGGCCAAATTAGCTCCTTTTCCACCCAGCAAGTTGCGCATCTGTGCGCTTCCTTCGGCTTTTCCATTACCGAAAGTGTAAACTCTCTTCTGGTTTTCCATTGTGTTTTAATTAGTATAATATAATGTTGTTTAGATTGATGCTCACATTTTGTGCTTCTCAATTCAAGGTCTCTTTTAGTCACCTCAAAATTCCCGGCACAAATAAAACTCAAAACATCATCTCAAGCCATTGCTTTCGCAAAAGTAAATACAAATGCATGTGATAACAAAACGTGGAATCACTTAAAACACTCTGTTAGTGCTTTTTTTGACGTTTTGCAACCTTGACTTTGCAAATCCGGAAATAGATTTGTAACTTTGCACCAAATTTGGCTTTCGAGAGGAATTTTGATAGGCTATCTATGATAACTTCGATGGCATTCGTTAAGGTCTTATAATTCCCCATCGTGATGCGTATAGTGTATTAGGAACTTATCAACAACATAAACATAAATCTAAATTACAATGGCTAAAGAAAAGAAATTCATTACCTGTGATGGAAATGAGGCCGCTGCACACATCAGCTATATGTTTAGTGAAGTTGCAGCAATCTACCCAATTACCCCATCTTCACCCATGGCTGAGCATGTTGATGAATGGGCTGCCAAGGGGCGTAAGAATCTGTGGGGACAGACGGTGAGTGTTCAAGAAATGCAATCAGAAGCCGGTGCAGCAGGTGCTGTTCATGGATCTTTGCAAGCAGGTGCGTTAACTACCACTTTTACGGCTTCGCAGGGATTGTTGTTGATGATTCCGAACATGTATAAGATTGCAGGTGAATTGCTTCCGTGTGTGTTTGATGTTTCTGCCCGTACGTTAGCCAGCCACTCTCTTTGCATTTTTGGAGATCATCAGGATGTAATGGCATGTCGCCAGACTGGTTTTGCTATGTTGTGTGAAGGGTCCGTTCAGGAAGTGATGGACATGACTGCAGCCGCACACCTTGCTTCTCTTGAGACATGTGTTCCGTTCGTTAATTTCTTCGATGGCTTCCGCACCTCTCATGAATATCACAAAATTGAATTGATGGACATGGAGGATATTCGTCCTTTGGTAAAGGAAGAATATATCAAACGTTTCCGTGATCGTGCTATGACGCCCGAGCGACCAATAACACGCGGTACAGCGGAGAATCCTGAGACTTTCTTTACACATCGTGAGGCATGCAATCCATATTATGACAGTGTTCCTGAGGTAGTAGAAAAATATCTTGGTGAGATATCAAAGATTACAGGACGTGAGTATCACCTCTTCTCGTACTATGGTGCACAAGATGCAGACCGCATGATTATCTTGATGGGTTCGGCAACGGATGCTGCCCGTGAAGCAATTGACTATCTGAACGCACAAGGTCAGAAAGTTGGTATGATAAGTGTACATCTGTATCGTCCATTCTCAGTCAAGCATCTGCTTGCAAGCGTTCCTGCTACAGTGAAGCGCATTTCCGTTTTGGATCGTACAAAAGAACCTGGTGCTAATGGAGAGCCGCTTTATTTGGATGTAAAAGATGCTTATTATGAGGTCGAAGATCGTCCGTTGATTGTTGGTGGACGTTATGGTCTCGGAAGTCATGATACGACTCCTGCACAGATTATCTCTGTATTCAACAACCTTCTGTTGCCAGAACCTAAAAATCACTTCACTGTCGGAATTGTAGATGATGTCACATTTACGAGTCTGCCTCAAGTAGAAGAAATTGCATTAGGCGGTGAGGGCATGTTCCAGGCCAAGTTCTATGGATTAGGTGCTGATGGTACGGTTGGTGCAAATAAGAATTCTGTCAAAATTATTGGCAACAACACGGACAAGTACTGTCAGGCGTATTTCTCGTATGACTCCAAAAAATCTGGAGGTTTCACATGTTCTCACCTTCGTTTTGGTGACACTCCAATCCGTTCGACATATCTTGTAACGACTCCCAACTTTGTTGCATGTCATGTTCAGGCATATCTGCACATGTATGATGTAACACGTGGTTTGCAGAAAAATGGTACTTTCTTGCTCAACACCATATTTGAAGGCGATGAGCTCGTGAAGTTTATGCCCAATAAGGTGAAGCGCTATTTTGCTCAGAACAACATCACGGTTTACACTATCAATGCAACCAAGATAGCTCAGGAAATCGGACTTGGTAACCGCACCAACACGATTCTTCAATCGGCCTTCTTCCGTATTACGGGAGTTATTCCGGTAGAACTGGCTGTTGACAAAATGAAAGAAGCCATTGTGAAATCGTATGGCTCGAAAGGTGAAGATGTTGTCAACAAAAACTATGCAGCTGTTGATCGTGGTGATGAGTACAAACAACTCACTGTTGATCCGACATGGGCAACCCTACCCGACGATGAAGTCGTTGTTGATGATGCACCGGAATTTGTTAAAGATTTGGTTCGTCCGATCAATGCACAGGCAGGTGACTTGCTGAAAGTAAGTGACTTCGTGAAGCACAATACGGTAGACGGTTCGTGGCAGGTCGGAACGGCTGCATATGAAAAGCGTGGCGTAGAGGCCTTTGTCCCTGTATGGAATAAGGAGAATTGTATACAATGTAACCAGTGTGCTTATGTATGTCCTCATGCCGCAATTCGTCCTTTCGTTCTTGATGAGGCAGAATTGGCAGGGTTTGCAGCATCTGAAGACACCATTGAGATGAAAGCTCCGGCAGCCATGAGGGGCATGCACTTCCGCATTGAGACTTCGGTTCTTGATTGCCTTGGCTGTGGTAATTGCGCCGACATTTGTCCGGGTAACCCGAAACTTGGCAAGGCATTGACTATGGTGCCATTCAATCCGGATGCAGAGGATATGAAGCAAGAAGCCAAGAACTGGGAATATCTTGTTAAACAGGTTAAGAGCAAACAGAATTTGGTTGATATTAAATCAAATGTAAAGAACTCACAGTTTGCTCAACCTTTGTTTGAATTCTCGGGAGCATGCTCAGGTTGTGGTGAGACTCCATACGTAAAACTCATCTCTCAACTCTTCGGTGATCGTCAAATGATTGCTAATGCTACGGGCTGTTCGAGCATTTATTCTGCTTCTATCCCGTCCACACCCTATTGCACCAATGAAAAGGGACAAGGTCCAGCATTTAACAATTCACTCTTTGAAGACTTCTGCGAATTTGGTATGGGTATGGTGCTCGGTAACAAGAAAATGAAAGAACGTGTTGCCATGCTTCTTAAAGAGGTGATTGAAAATGACGGTACTCCTGCCGAATTTAAGGCTCTTGCACAAGAATGGATTGAGAAATGTGAGGACGCTGATGAAACGAAGCGTATTGCTGAGGCTATGAAACCGTTCATTGCTGCATGCGCTGCTACTGGTTGCCCGACCTGCACAGAACTCAAGACCTTGGAGCACTATCTTGTTAAACGCAGTCAATGGATTATTGGTGGTGATGGTGCAAGCTATGACATCGGATATGGTGGATTAGACCATGTAATTGCTTCAGGTGAAGATGTTAACCTGCTTGTACTTGACACCGAAGTATATTCCAACACTGGAGGTCAGGCTTCGAAAGCCACTCCTCTTGGCGCGATTGCTCAGTTTGCTGCGCAAGGCAAACGCATTCGCAAGAAAGATCTCGGTATGATTGCCACCACTTATGGCTATGTTTATGTGGCTCAGATTGCTATGGGTGCTGATCACGCTCAATGCCTCAAGGCTATTCGTGAGGCAGAAGCATGGCATGGACCTTCCATCATCATTGCTTATGCTCCCTGTATCAATCATGGCTTAAAGGCTAAAGGAGGTATGGGAAAGAGTCAGGCCGAAGAAGCCAAGGCTGTTGAATGCGGCTATTGGCACCTGTGGCGCTACAATCCGGCTTTGGCTGAAGAAGGCAAGAATCCGTTCTCTTTGGATTCAAAGGCACCACAATGGGAGAAATTCCATGACTTCCTAATGGGTGAGGTGCGTTATCTCTCTGTAAAGAAGGCATATCCCAATGAGGCAGAAGAACTCTTCGCAGAGGCTGAGCGTATGGCAAAACTACGTTATCAGAGCTACGTCCGTCAGACAAAAATGGACTGGAGCGAAGAGGCATAAGTAGTTATATGCAACGATAATGGAAACGAGTCACTTTCTTATGATAAGAGCGTGGCTCGTTTCTTCCTTATTCTGTTGTTGATTATCTGTACTACTTTGTGAATTTTGTTTGTTGAGATTAAGTTGACAAGGAAAGAGCCTACCCTCGCAAAGAATCTCAAAAACTCGAAGTCCTTAAGTCAGCAAGTTATATCGTTACCTGATGAAGCGCAAACTTTTCATATCGTTGGGCATATTGGCGGCAGTGCTAATCGTCGCATCGGTTGCAGTATATTTATTTGTGCCGCATCAGCGTGGGCAATTAGACGCGTTGAAGCATCACACTTCAGAACACGATGCATTACAGCAAGATGCAGATTCGGCCATCGGCACTGACAGCACGACCGCTGTCAGTCAGACCCCGAATTATGCGGAGATGTTAGAGGAACAAAACATATTATACCAGTATCATAATGACTCGCTTGAGCGCACATTTTATGAAATATATGACAGAATAGAGGACTGGCGCAAAGTTGTAGTTAAGACCCGCACAAGAGACAACACAACAGTTGACTCAATTGGAGAAATAAAATATGATATTAATTTCTATGTGGATCCTGACGAAAACTACTTCTATTTAGTTGATCACTGGCATAATGCCTATAGCGGCTGGACATGGAATATCATCCTGGAAAAATATGATTTACATACAGGGGCAATCAATAAGTTTTTTATCGATGGCTGTGCTGCACTGAGGGTTGACAAGAGAGGTTTTACTATGGCAGAGGCAAGACTGACAAACGAGGCAACAGCCACATGCGCAGCCGATGAAATATATCTAATGCACGATGTGCATATTGATTGGAATGGAGATACCATAGCCGTTTCAAGTCAAGAGTACGATTGGCGGACGATGGAAAAGCGATATGGGACACATTACGTAAAAGGTTTCTGTAGTTCGATTTACAATCCGGAAAAATATGTAATCTCTAAATAGAGAAGTGCGTTTTCCGTGAACATGCAAGGGGCTGCCGTTTTTTTTGCGCCGTGATTTTCCGGTCTGATTTTAGTTTTGGCGGCGGATTCCGGCTGCCGGCGGGGAGTGCTTTGACAATTTTGTCAAGGCACTGCAGCGTGTGGGAGGCTTTGACAATTTTGTCAAAGCCTCTGCAGCGTGTGGGGGACCGTGACAAATTTGTCAAAGCACTTTGCAGGCCTGCATGGCCCGATGACAAGTTTGTCAAAGCGTTTTGCAAGCCTGCATGGCCCGATGACAAATTTGTCAAAGCGTTTTGCAAGCCTGCAAAGCTCGATAACAAGTTTGTCAAAGCGTTTTGCAAGCCTGCAAGGTGGTTTGACAACTTTGTCAAGGCCTGTCAGCGAACATCGGCCATGAATGACTGCGCATACCCGATTGGCGACCATATTGCGCTCGGCTTCTGTCTGAACGGAGGCGGCGGTTTCCGGAGAGAGTACAAAAAGTACAGCGATGTTGACCATTTCCACATTGTTTTTCGTCTGACTGCCGGACTGATGATGCAGATTGGCGGGCCGCAGAACAAGCCGTGGCTGCTGGGGCTGCACCCTGTAGGGGCTTGGGGGCTTTGGGCCGTACGATTTGGATATGGGCTGCCGGTAGAAGCGCGGTTAGGCAAGTTTGTCACCGACCGCTGGTATGTCATGGGCTGCCTGACCAGCCATGAGTCCCTCGCCCGCGAGACCGCCACCATCGGACCCGCCATGCATGTGGGGTACAGCTTCGGAAGGAAGGTCAGGACGGAGAAATAAATCAAAAAGCCGTTAGTTCGCGGGGGCACTAACGGCTTATAGATTTGATAGCTGTTGATTTTGTCGTAGAATAGGCTAACTGGTAGTCATTGAATGCCCTAATTGGCGGGCTGTGTGGAGGTCGAGGGGGAATTGATGCTCGTGGCGGATTTTCTTACCCTCTACATTCCATGCATCAGCCCAATAGCGGTTGTAGTCGCGATATTGCAAAGTGTCGTAGCAGAATTGCACTTGTGGTTTATAGCCAAACACATACTCCGTCCACTGCAACACAGGCTGCAAAAGTGCATCATAACCACTCCGTCGCATAGCCGTCTCGCCGACATTCATCGTGATGAGAAATGCTGTCCGTACTCGCTTGGGCGCAATAATCTGCGGCTCGCCTCGCTTGAACTGCACAAACGGATACCATAGTCGTTCAAGAAAACCGCGCAGTTGAGCCGTTATTTCAGAGAAATAAATCGGAGAGCCAAAGGCCACCACATCGGCATGAGCCACATTGTGAAGCAATTCGGTTATCTCATCAGGATAGCCGCAATGCCCATAGTTCTTGCCCCCTCGCAACTTGCAGGCATAACACTCACGGCAACCGGTAAAATGGAGGTCATAGAGATTCGTCTCCGTGACCTCCACTTCTTTATCAGCCTCACGCGCTCCGTCGGCAAAAGCATGAAGCAGCTGCGCCGTGTTGTAATTCTTGCGGGGACTTCCGTTGATGATATAGACCCGCTTGGGCATCACTTCACGGAGTAGATCTTGCTGACGATCTTCCACTCGCCGCCCTGCTCGGCCAGGGTGAACATGTCGTTGAATGCGGCCAGTTTGCTGAAGGTTGACGAGATGCGGACAAATGCCACGTTGCCTGCAACGGTGATGTCTTCAACCGTGTAGGTTACGTCTTCCTCGCCCGTCTGCTCCAGCACGTCGAACAGTGCGCTGACGGGCACGGTCATGATCTTTCCGTTCTCCACCCACGACATGGTGGCAGCCTCTGCAAAGGCTTTCTGTCCGAGCTCGCGGCTCGCCTTGCGGCCGGCCTCGGCGTACAGTTCAATGGCATTCAGGATGCCTTCGATAGTCTTGTTCTGCATGTTTGTGTCTGTTTATTTTATGGTGTCTGAATTCTGGTTGTAGGCCTTGGCCACGCACTTCCACTCGCCGTCGATCTTCAGCAGGAGCAGCACGTCGGTGAAGTCGATCGAGCCTCCCCAGCCCTCTTCGAGGACGCGGACGACGGCCAGCGTCTCCTCGATGTCGAGCACGTCGATGCGCGTCTTGAAGCGCTCGCCCGCACCCACGGTGTCGACGTTGCGGTAGAACTGGTCGATGCTGCCGCGCTCCAGGCGCCCGTTCAGGAATCCGAACAGGACGGCATCGTCGGTGAACAACTCGCGGGCATGCCTGCTGTTGCCCTCAGCCACACTGCGTGTGAATTTCTCGGCGGCTCTGACCACCGCATCATATTCTTCAATACGTGCTCTCATGTCGAAATCTGTCTTTCTGAAATTTGCGGCAAAGGTAAGGCCGTGCCGGCCTGCCGCGCAAGTACCGAAAAATTATTCGTGTGCCGAAAAACTATTGGCATACGTGCTGCTTGCGGCCGATTTGTTAGCTTTGCAGCACAATCGCGAAACGACATGTACGAACGAAAGATACCTGTAGACCTGTCATGCCCCCTGCGCCTGACGCTGAGCCTGATCGACTCCAAGTGGAAAACGTGCATCCTCGACGAGCTGCGCCACCGCCCCATGCGCCCCAGCGAGCTTCACAGGGCCCTGCCCGAAGCCACGCCCCGCGTCCTGGACATGCAGCTCAGGGAACTGGCGGCCGACGGACTGGTGGTGAAGACCGTCTACCCCGAACTGCCCCCGCGCAGCGAGTACTCCATCTCCGAACTCGGGCTGTCGCTCGTCCCGATCATCGACTCCATGCTGCAGTGGGGCGAGCAGCACCGGGACCTGTTTGAAAGGAAATACCGCCCCTGACCGCCGCCTCCCGCCGTCGCACGCCACCTCCCGCCGTCGCCAGGCCTGCACCGCTTGCCGCACCCGACCTGCACCGCCCGCTCCGCACCCCGCCGTTCACACCCCACAGAAAAAGCCGCATCCCGACGGGATGCGGCTCTCACTCTGTCCGGCTGCGGCGGATAGTGCTCCGGAAGAGAATCTCCTCC
>JAFUXZ010000159.1 GCA_017470795.1 Paludibacteraceae bacterium | reverse complement strand
TGCTGTGCGCAGGCTGATAAATCCTAACGTGCTGTTAAGTGTGTATTCCGAACTTGACAGCATCCGTGCGCTCTCTATTTTTTCATAGTCTTCGCCTCCCGTCACTCCCATGCCGCTGTACATCGACTCCAGCGTGCTGTTGGTGGTAGCAATCGTGCGTATGCCGCTTTGTTGCGATACTTCGCCGTACAGTGAGTTGGCTTTGTTGTAGGGGAGCATAAATGTCCCCGTCGGAGTCCAGTAGTTGTTGTTCAGGTGTGCTGAGGAGGCCTCGCCAAGGTCAACGAAGCCTACGATGTTGCGTGCGCTCTCATAGTTGGCGCGCTTGTTGGTAACCCATACTTCAATACGCTTGATTTCAATGCCCGACTTGATGTTGGGCAGTTTGGACATCCAGAGGTCGTAGCTGTCACGGAAGTAGTAGCCCAGGAAGAAGTGTCTGTTCTCGTCGTATGCACTGGCGTTGATCTCGTAGTCGGTCATCTGTGCTCCGCCCTGTGAACTGACGGCCTGCGATGTTGAGTTTTGCTGGGCGGCAAGGGCCTGTATGGTCAGTTTGCCGAATTTCAGGTCGGTCTTGACTCCGAAGAGCGACGAACTCCCCTGTATCAGCGAGGAGTTGAGTTGCATGGATACGTTGCCGGCCTCAAGGTTCTGGATGATGTCGTCTTCCTTGCCTTTATAGGCGAGCTTGAGCATCTGCTGGTCGAAGTCGAATGATGCTTCGGTGTTGTAGTTGAGGTTGAAGTTGACTTTGTCGCCGACTTTGGCATTGACGTTCAGCTGAATCTTCTCGTCGAAGTCGAAGATGTTGCTTGTGCGGGCGCGTTGGGTGAGTGCCGGATTGTCGGTGTAGGAATGTCTGAATCCGAACTTGAGTTCGGCCGAACCTTGCAGCTTGACCTGAACGCCACCGGGACCGAATATCTTGTCAGCCTTGCCGATGTTGAACTTCATGTCGGTCAGACTGAACTTGTCTTCGTTGTTCGGTTCTCCAATCTTGGCTTTCTCGCGCCAGTATTGCCTCATTGTCTGTCTCGTGGCATAGTCGGTGTACTCTTGCTCTGTCATGACGAAGGGCGTCACGACGTCCATGTCACCGACGCGCGTGTGCAGGATGTAGTGCCCGGTCTCGGGCTGATAGGTCACGTCGGTCTTTATGTTTTCCGGATCTTTGAGGTCGAATGCGGGCAGGGGACTGTTCAGGTCCTGATAGTCCTGCACGTCATATTGCTTCACGTAGGTGCGCAGCGTATCGTCTGCCCGGTGTCTTGCCTGTTCTTCAGCTGTTTTCGACGGGTTGTTTGCTGCTGCTTCCTGCTGTGCTTTGCGTTGCCGCTCGGCTTCTTCTGCCGCACGGGCACGCTCTACAGCGCGCCGGCCGGGCTTGATGAGCGGCTGACGTTGGCGTGTCTGCGGCGTCTGGGGTATGACCACCGTGGTCACGCTGGCAAAGAGCAGTGCCAGTATGGATAGAATGTATCTGAATTTCTTCACGCCGATGTTCCTGTTGCCTGCTTAGGTGTGCATTCTTTCTGATAACGTCTTCCGGTTGTTTATATTATGTCCGCGCCTGTATTTTGTCGGCAGAAAACGTTCTGTATCTGTCTGTCACGGCAGCATCTGTCGCAGTAGGGTCTGACTTGGGGTTATAGCATTTTCAGTGCAGCCTTGATGATTTGTTCGATGGTTGCAGCCGGATTCTGCTGCATGATGGCGTCGACGACCTTTGCGGATGCCGCTGCCGGATAGCCCAGCATCTGAAGCGCGGCGACGGCCTCCTGCTTCATGCCGCTGTTCTGCCCGCTGAGGTCGGTGATCTCACCTCCCTGTTCAACCTCTACCTTCAGCACCTTGTCTTTCAGATCCACAATCAGACGTTGAGCTGTTTTTGCCCCGATGCCTTTGATGCTGTTCAGTGCTTTTGCGTTACCGCCGGCGATAATCTGCCGCAACTCGGCTGCCGAGTAGGACGAAAGGATCAGCCGTGCCGCATTGGCGCCCACTCCTGAGACAGACATGAGCAGCAGGAAAATCTCGCGTTCTCCCTTGTTCATAAATCCGTAGAGCAGGTGCGCATCCTCGCGTATCACTTCGTGGATGTACAGTCTGGCCGTTTGAGCCGATCCCAGTTCGGCGTACGTGGTCAGAGCGATATGAACCTCGTAGCCAACCCCTTGGGCCTCTATTACGACGCGTGTCGGGGTGAGTTCGGCAATGCTTCCTTTGATGTAGTCTATCATACGCGTATATTAACTTGCAAAGGTAGTCATTATTTCCCGCTCTGCGATGGGCTTTTTGCGCACAACGGTGCTGATGACGTCAAAATCTCTTCTTTTTGTGTATCAGCCTGCTGTCTCGGTGCTGATGCCTCTCTGCGCGATGGAGCAGCGAGCCTTGGGTGTGCTGTGAAAAGTATGGGGTATGGGGCGCAAAAATGATGCGGACATCCGAATCTGTCAGATACGGACGTCCGTGATTTGTATGACTTTCTGATACAACTGGCGTCAGAGGGGTGGAATGTTTCTGCGCGTCCGGAGCCGGCAGCTGCACCGTGAAGGAGTGGATGGGCGATGTGGCAGCCGTCGGGTGAGCCGGTCAGGTACGTTGCTGTCTGTTGCTCTTCTTTTGGCTCTGCAGATGTGGAGGGAACGGCCGGGGGCTCTGCTGTTGGCGCAGCGTGCGGTGCATGCTTAGGGGCGGTCGGTGCCTTGTCTGATCTTTTCGGCGCACTGTTGCATGAGCCAGAGTGGGGTGGAGGTGGCACCGCAGATGCCTACGCGTTGTCCGCGGCACAGGTCAATGAGCGCGCTGTCAATTTCTTCCGGACTGGAGACAAAGTAGGTATGGCTGTTGGCTTTCAGACAATGCTGATAGAGCACCTTCCCGTTTGAACTCTTTTTGCCGCCGACGAAAATCAGGATGTCGTTCTGCTGCGCGAAGTTGATGATATCAGGAATCCGGTTGGCTACCTGTCGGCAGATGGTGTCGTAGTAGTCAAACCGCTGCCCTCTGAACTGTTGGCGGATGTTGTCGACAAGGTCGCTGAACCCGTCGATTGACTTGGTGGTCTGTGAGAACAGAGCGATGTCGCGTGACATGTCTACCTTTTGCAGGTCGTCTGTACACTCAACGACGATGGCTGTGTTGTTGGTCTGTCCTTCCAGTCCGACGACCTCGGCATGTCCCTTCTTGCCGTAGATGACGATTTGCGTGTCGGGTTGTGTGCAGTATACCGCTCTGATGCGCTGTTGCAGGCGGAGCACAACAGGACAGGTGGCATCAATCAGTGTGATGCCGTTCTGCCGGGCGGTCTGATAGGTTTCGGGAGGCTCGCCGTGTGCGCGCAACAGGACACGGGTGTCATGCAGCTGCGCCAGCCGGTCGTGTTCGATGGTCTGTAGTCCGAGTCGGGTCAGCCGGTCAACCTCCTGCCCGTTGTGTACGATGTCTCCCAGACAGTAGAGGCTACCGTTGCGTTTCAGTTCGTCTTCGGCTTTGCTGATGGCTGTCGTCACACCGAAACAGAATCCTGAACCGTGGTCAATGCTGACGATGGTAGGACGGCACATGTCAGTCGGCAATGGCTTGTTGGAACAGTTGCTCAACCACCTGCATCTGTTCTTCGCGTGTCAGGTGTGAATTGTCAACCGTGACGGCGTCATCGGCCTTGCGCAGTGGGCTCTCGGCGCGGTGAGTGTCACGGTAGTCGCGCTCGTTAGTGGCTGCGAGCACCTCTTCAAGTGTGGTCTGCTCTCCTTTCTCGAGCAGTTCTTTGTAGCGGCGTTCGGCACGGACCTCGGGGGCGGCGGTGATGAAGAGTTTGAGCTCTGCATCGGGAAACACCACTGTACCGATGTCTCGTCCGTCCATCACGATTCCTTTGGCTTTCCCCATCAGCTGCTGCTGAGCCACAAGGTGCCTCCGCACAAATGGCAGCACGCTCACGCGGCTGGCCGCGTCGCTCACTTCAAGCGTACGGATGGCCTGCTCAACGTCCTGCCCGTTGAGCAGGGTGTGCTGCGACCCGTCGGGCTGAAGCCGGAACTCAATCCGAATCAGCGTCAGGGCCTCTTGCAGACCGGCCTGATCGGTCGATTCCGGACTGATCAGTCCGTGCTGCAGACAGTAAAGTCCCACAGCGCGATACATCGCCCCGGTGTCTACATATGTATAGCCTGCATGACGTGCAAGCGACTTGGCAATCGTACTCTTGCCGCATGACGAATAGCCGTCTATGGCTACAATGATGCGTTTCATTTCTTAAAATCGTTGATGTGGGTGGTGAAAGAAAAATGATAGGCGTAGTTGCCTTTCATGTAGGGCATCATGCCAAATCCGACATGAAACTTATACAGCCGGAGGCCAAGGCCGAATGAGAAGCCCGACAGACTTTTGTATCCGTCGGCACGCAACTCGGCATTGCGCCGATGATTGTAGGCCACGGTGGCATAGAAATTCTTGCCCGGCACAAGGTCAATCGCAATGATGGCATGGCGGAACAACATGTCGGCAAATCCTACGTTGTCCGACTTGGCCCGGCTTGTGCCGTTGATTGACGTGACGGTCTGATTGGTCAGGCGGGGGCTGAGGTCCCATCGCTGCAGGTTGTGCAGCGTGATGGAAAAACGCAGTGGGGCATGTGCAAACTTGGTTGTGATACCCAAGTCGATTTCGAAAGGCAACCGCTCGCGCATCTGCCCCCCGTCTTCATCGTCGTGGAAGCCTTTCAGCTGTATGCCGGCGTTGCGGAATGTCAGGCCGGCAGAGAAAAGCTGGTTTTGCGTCGTGAAAACCGCTCCCATGTCGACGGCCAGGGCGAAAGAGGTATACCGCTCGTATGCGGAGTAGAGCGGCTTGAGGGTCGCACCGGCTGTAAAATATCTGTTCAGACGGCGCGCATAGATCAGGTTAAGACAAAAATCCTTGGCTGTGAACGTCCCGTTGAGCGTCCCGTACTCATCGGCTCCCATGAAACGTCCGTAGTCGGCATAGCTGATACCAACGGCAAACCGGTTGTCAGACAGGTTGTAGGAATATGCAGCAGAGGCAAACTTGATGTCAGCCAAGTAAGCCGCATAGTTCAGACTCAGCGTGTTGTGCGTCTGGTCTGTCAGCAGTGAAGGATTCTGAAAGGATGAAGTTACGTCATGATCAATGCTCGAAACGTTCAGACCGCCTAATGCCGCCATGCGCGATGATACCGGAACATCCAGATAGGCATAGGCCGAACGGCCGGACTGGCCGCTGACCGACGTGAGAAACACCGCAGAAAAAAGAAAAACGAACAAGCGTCTCATGACTATATGCAAAACGCAGCAACTTCGGATTTATTGCTCCCGCAGCCATACGGAGAGCCATATCCCTCCCAATCAGGGCTGCATAACAGCGCAAAGGTATGAAAAAAAGGTTGTTGCGTAAACTTGCCCGACAATGTCACCAAAAAATACGGAAGAGACTCTTGTATGTGCAAAAAAAAATGTACATTTGCCGCACCAACCTGCAACAAATAAAGAAAACACATATCATGGAAGTAAAGAAATCAACTCAGGCGAATCTGGAAAGCTCGAAGCTCCTGTACGGATTGGTCGGACTCGTAGCGTCCTTGTCGCTCTGTTTCATAGCGTTGGAGTGGACACAGGTCGAAGTGAAGAAGTATGACCGGGAGATACAGATTTACGAAGATGAAATGGACGACGTGCTGCAGACTCAGCAGGACGAACAGCAGCCCGAGGAGATTGTTCAGGAGGAACAAGTGATAGAGGAAGTCCTTTCCGACGTGATGGAAGTGGTAGACAACTCAACAGAAACAGAGGCTATCCAGATGGTTGACCAGGAAGACAACTCTGGCGTGGATGTCGGTAAGGTGATTGAAAAGCCCATCGAGACCAAAAAAGAAGAAGATGACGACGACCAGGTGATTTTCGTAGTCGTAGAGACGATGCCTGAATATCCCGGTGGTCAGGCAGCACTGATGAAGTACCTGAGCGAGAATGTCCGCTATCCGGCCATTTGCCAAGAACAAGGCATTCAGGGACGCGTAGTCTGCCAGTTCACGGTCAACAAAGACGGATCGATTGTCGATGTAGATGTGGCTCGCAGTTCCGGTGATGCCAATCTTGACAAAGAAGCCAAGCGTGTGATATCCACCATGCCGAAGTGGAAGCCTGGGAAACAGCGTGGTAAAGCCGTACGTGTGAAATACACCGTTCCGGTAACCTTCCGTATCCAATAATTGGGAAACAAAACTGACAACAACAGCCCCGAGCGCAACTGCCCTCGGGGCTGATTTTTTTCTCGCAGGCAGGATAACGCCCCTCCCCAACGGCCATCGTACATCCGCTCCACTCACTTCATCACCACCGGCGCGCATCTTCTCCTCTGACGCACCGGTCTGATGGCTTTCTGTACCCAACGCCCTCTCCGACGCATAGATACCATCACCATCTGTACGCTTCTTTTCCTCTGACACACCGGTCTGGTGGCTTTCTGTACACACCGCC
>JAFUXZ010000018.1 GCA_017470795.1 Paludibacteraceae bacterium | reverse complement strand
GCCGCAGGTATTGCTGACGCCATCTTTGATATTGTGAGTTCGGGCGGAACCTTGGTGAGCAATGGTCTGCGCGAGGTGGTGCAGGTGATGCAGTCAGAGGCTGTACTTGTAGTACGGCGTGATTTGCCGGCAGTCAAACGGGCGCAGCTGGATCAGCTCTTGTTTCGTTTTGACGCAGTCTCTGACAGCCGTGGAAAGAAGTATATCCTGATGAACCTGCCTTCTGACAGGGTGGAAGATGCACTGGCGATACTGCCCTCCATGCGCAGTCCGACGGTGATGCCGCTGGCCGACCTCAACTGGTGTTCGCTCCACTCGGTAGTGAGCGAGTCCGAACTCTGGCAGCATGTAGAGCAGCTGAAGCAGATTGGTGCGGAGGGCATTCTTGTGCTGACCTTGGATAAGGTCATAGCATAAACACATAGATCAGAACCTAATATGCGAGTGATTATCAATCCGGAGCCGGCGCAGTGGGATTCGTTGTGCCGCCGTCCGAAGCAGGATGATGCATCGACGCTTCATCGGGTGCAGTCGATTCTGGAGCGTGTGCGCGACGGAGGTGACCCGGCCCTGTTGCAGTTGACGCAGGAGATTGACCACGTGTCGTTGTCCGGTTTGCAGGTGTCTGTATCCGAGGTGGACGATGCCTGCCGTCAGGTGGATGCCTCGTTGCGTCAGGCCATCGAGACGGCCTACGAGCGTATCATGTCTTTTCATCAGAAACAACTGCCCGGCCCTGTGCTGCTGGACACGCATGACGGCATCTGCTGTGAGCGTCGCTATCTTCCCATAGAGCGCGTCGGGCTCTATATTCCCGGGGGCAGTGCTCCACTGTTTTCCACCCTGCTGATGCTGGCCATTCCGGCCCGGGTTGCCGGATGTCGTCAGATTATCCTCTGCACCCCCTGCCGCTCCGACGGCACGGTTCATCCGGCCATACTCTATACGGCTCACCGGTGCGGCGTCAGTCAGATCTTCAAGGTCGGTGGCGCACAGGCCATCGGCGCCATGGCCTACGGAACGGAGAGCATCGGTCGGGTGAGCAAAATCTTTGGCCCGGGCAATCGGTATGTGATGCTTGCCAAGCAGTTGGTGAGCGCGCAGGGAACGGCTATCGACATGCCTGCCGGCCCCTCCGAAGTGATGGTCATGGCCGATGCTACAGCCAATCCGTCATTCGTTGCCGCAGACCTCTTGTCGCAGGCCGAGCACGGCCCTGACAGTCAGTCGGTCTTACTGACAACAGACCGCTCTCTGATATCGGCTGTGCAGTCAGAGGTTGAGTGTCAGGCCGGTCGGCTGCAACGCTCCGAACAGATTCGCGAGTCATTGTCGCACAGTCTGTTGATTCAGCTGAACAATGACGACGACATGGTGCGCTTTGCCAACCACTATGCACCGGAGCATCTGATCATATCTACGCAAGATGCGTGGACGCTGGCCAATCAGGTGACGGCTGTCGGGAGTGTCTTTGTCGGCCGGTGGTCGCCCGAGAGTGCCGGCGACTACGCTTCGGGCACGAATCATACGCTCCCGACGGTAGGACTCGCAGCTGCATACAGCGGGTTGGGAACAGACAGCTTCATGCATGCAGTCACCTATCAGGCGTTGACGCGTGAGGGGCTGGAGCGGTTGGCCCCGACGATTGTTACTATGGCTCAGGCAGAAGGTCTGCAGGCGCATGCCGAAGCCGTTAAAATCAGGTTACGATGACTCATATCAGCCAAGTCATGCAACTCGTTCGTCCGAACATCGCCGGGTTGCATCCCTATTCGACAGCACGTGAGGAGTACACAGGAGAGCTCGGAACGTTGCTTGATGCCAATGAGAATCCCTTCGGTCAGGGCGGTCTCAACCGCTATCCGACAGCAGCCCTGCGCGAACAACTGCGTGTCCGGGTGGCTCAGATGAAGCAGCTCCCGCCCGACAGCCTTTTCCTCGGCAACGGTTCGGACGAAGCCATCGATTTGTGTTTCAGAATCTTCTGTCGTCCGGGTGTAGACAATGCCGTGATGATCAGCCCGACCTACGGGATGTATCAGGTTGCTGCCGATGTCAACGACGTGGCGCGTCGCGAGGTGCTGCTTGATGCGCAGTTCGGCCTGCCGACAGATCAGCTGCTGGCTGCTGCAGACGACTGCACACGCCTGATGTTCATCTGCTCGCCCAATAATCCGACGGCCAATGCCTTTCGTCCTGATGTCCTGGCCGATATCGCCGGACGTTTTCATGGCGTGCTGGTGGTCGATGAGGCATACGTTGACTTCTCAGACAAAGGCAGTGTCATCTCCTATCTTGCCGACCATCACAATATCATTGTTCTTCAGACCCTTAGCAAGGCCTACGGCCTCGCCGGCTTGCGCGTTGGTCTGGCGGTGGCTCATCCTGACATCATCCGCCTTTTCAACAACGTGAAGTATCCCTACAATATCGGCACAGACACCCTTCAAACCGCCCTCCGGATGCTGGACGACAGCGATGTCCTTTCGCAGGTGCAACTGATCAGGAGCGAGCGTGACCGTCTGTCAGCCCAACTCACCGGCCTGCCCGGCGTCGTGCGCGTCTATCCGAGCGACGCCAACTTCCTGCTTGTCCGTTTTGAACATCCCGGGAGCGTCTATCGCCGGCTGCTCGAAGCCGGCATCATCGTACGCGACCGCAGTCATGTGGCCGGCTGTGACGGCTGTCTGCGCATCACGGTAGGCACGCCGGAAGAAAATCAACAACTTATCAGCATCCTCCAACAATGAAGAAAGTCTTATTTATTGACCGCGACGGCACCATCCTGCAAGAGCCGGCAGATGAGCAGATTGACCGTTTGGAAAAGTTCCGTTTTGTGCCTCATGCGATTACGGCCCTGCGTCACATCACCGGTCTGGACTATGAACTGGTGCTGGCTTCCAATCAGGACGGACTTGGCACACCCGCTTTTCCTACAGAAGATTTTCAGCCCCTTCATGACCTGATGCTTCAGACGCTGGCAGCGGAGGACATCCGTTTTGACGTGCAGTTGATTGACCGCTCGCTGCCTGCCGACGAGGCTCCGACACGTAAGCCGCGCACAGGCATGTTTGGAGCCTATCAGACCGGAGACTATAATCTCGCGCACTCATTTGTCATTGGCGACCGGCTGACAGACATGCTGCTGGCTCAAAATCTCGGAACGCGTGGCATCCTGCTGCAGCCCCCATCGGCGGGCAGGCAGATGGTTGAGCAGTCAGGCCTGACCGATGTGGTGTGTCTCATCACTGACGACTGGCTGTCAATCGCCGACTTTCTGAACCGGTCGGAGCGTGTGGTGCATCTTGAGCGCATCACGAAGGAGACACAGGTGCGTGTGTGTGTCGATCTGGACGGGCGTATACCGTCGCAGGTCAGTACGGGGTTGCACTTCTACGACCACATGTTGCAGCAGATTGTCCATCATGCAGGTATCAGCCTGCAGATTCAGGCAACCGGCGATCTGTGTGTCGACGAGCATCACACGATGGAAGATGTGGCCATTCTGCTGGGCGAGTGTATCCGTCAGGCACTTGGTGACAAGCGTGGCATCGGGCGCTATGGCTATGCTCTGCCGATGGACGAGACGGATGCTGTCGTACTTCTCGATCTGGGGGGACGCATAGACTTTCGTTGGGATGTCTGTTTCACCCGTGAGTATGTCGGTGACACCCCGACGGAGATGTTCAGCCATGTGTTTCAGTCGCTCGCACAGTCTATGCAGTGCAATCTGCATGTCCGGGCGCGCGGCGTAAACAATCATCACCTTGCCGAGGGCGTCTTCAAGGCCTTTGCCCGTGCGCTGCGCATGGCTGTCCGTCGTGAACCCTTTGACTACAATCTTCCTTCCAGTAAGGGCATGCTGTAACCTCAATCCGAATCCGATGATTGCTATTGTGGACTATGGAGCCGGCAATATCTGCTCG
>JAFUXZ010000158.1 GCA_017470795.1 Paludibacteraceae bacterium | reverse complement strand
CAGGCTCGCCTTGTCGGTCTTCCACGTCCAGCACAGGCTTTTCTGCCCGTGTTTGTAGTGTGCGTCCGTAAGGCTGATGTCCGACTTGACGGCCGTCACAGGGTCGGTCGACTGTTCAAAGGAGAGTATTTCGGGGTGCTGAAACTCGGCTCTGGCCACAACCGCACAGCACGCGATGAGCAGAATTGACAGGAGGCGTTTCATCGTTTCTCAAGCAGTTGGCCTTTTTGACGCAGAAGGGCTTCGAGGAAGTAATAGTCTGCGTAGTTGAGCGGCACATCGATTTCGGCATCGTGCGGAATACTGCCCACAGAGTGCATCAGCAAGAAGTTGCCGTTCGTCCCGACCAATGCCAGGTAGTTGGGCGTACTGAGACTCTCGACAATCCGGTCTGCTTCCTGGCGATATTCAGGGATGTACTGCGCCAATTCGTAAAGTGCTGAGGCAATCACGGCTGCTGCTGACGCGTCGCGCGGTTCGTTCGGGATGTCAGGAGCGTCGTAGTCCCAGTAGGGCACGAGGTCGGCGGGCATGTTTGCATCGCCGAAGATGAAGTCGTGCACGCGGCGGCACTGTTCCAGATAGCGTTCGTCGCCGGTGTAGCGGTAGCAGAGGGCAAAGCCGTAGAGCGCCCAGCCCTGTCCGCGTGCCCAGGCCGATTCGTCGGCATATCCTTGAGCGGTCTGACGGCTGCGAACGCCGCCCTGCTCCTTGTCGTAGTCGACCACATGATAGCAGCTGCCGTCGGGGCGGAAATGATGCTGGAGCGTCTGGTCGGCATGGCTTACGGCAATCTGATAAAATGAGCTGTCGCCGGTCAGTTGTGTAGCCTTGAAGAGGATTTCAAGATTCATCATGTTGTCAATGATCACGGGACACATCCACCCCCGCGTTCCCTGCCATCCACGCGTCTCGTCCCAAGACTGGATGACGCCTGCTGCGGGTCTGAAGCGCGTGCAGAGTGAGCGTGCGGCTTCGACAATCACGTCGGCATAGGCCTGGTTGCCGGTGCAGCGCAGGGCGTTGCCGTAGGAGGTGTTGATCATGAAGCCGATGTCATGATGCCAGCGGAGATTTTTCACAGAGTCAAGGTTTTCGGTGTATTTGATGGCGTAAGGGATCCAAGTGCTGTCGCCGGTGAGGTCATACATGTACCACATCGTGCCGGGGAAGAAGCCGGAGGTCCAGTCGTCAATCGGGATGTACTGAACGTGTCCGTTCTGGACGGTGCGCGGATTGAGGATTTGCCCGCTCCTTTCGATGAGCCTGACCTGATGGCCTATCTGTTGCGTGGCCGCCTGGATGACGGCTGAGGCGGTGTCGGCCGGTTGTGCTTGATTGTCCGTTGTGGTGCAGGCTGCCGTCATGCAGGCTGCCATGAGGAGTAGAAGGTAGTGACGTTTCATATTGTTGTGGTTGTTTTTTTATTCAATAGTCGACGTAGTATGCGCCGTTGCCGCAGGTGGTGACGTGTATGCGTCGGCGGTCGGCATCGAGTGCGATGTCGATGATGCGGAGTGCTCCCAGCCGCGCGTCATACAGGTCGGTCCAGTGCTGTCCGTTGTCTGTGCTGATGAAGAGTGCTGCCGGCCGGTCGGCACTGACATGCTGGCTGCATGCCACGCAGATGGTCTGTCCCTGCTTGTCCATCGCCACGGCGTTGGTCACCGGTTGGTCTGACAGGCCAATCTGCTTCCAGTGACGTCCGTAGTCCCGGCTGTACCACAGGCCGGCTTTCCAGTAGCCTGCATAGAGTCCGCCCCGCCGCAGGGGGTCGGCATGCACAAAGGAGAGCACCCGGGCGGAGTCTTCGTCAGCACGGGGCAGACCGGTGCTGATGTTGCTCCACGTCCGGCCGGCATCGTCAGAGCGCCAGAGGCCTTCGGTCCACTCGCCGACATAGAGCACGTCGCGCCTGAAGCAGTCGGCACTCATGAGGTGGTTGGTGCCGGAGGCGTTTTTGGTCTGATAGCTCACGACGGGCAGGAAGTTGCCGTCGATGTATTCGCGCCGGTGCGGCAGGCAGTTCATGTAGGCGGGATATGGGCTCGCTGTGCGCTGCCAGGTCTGTCCGTGGTCGTCTGAGCGGTAGATGCCGCCACGCTCTACGCTGTCGTTCAGCAGGCCTTCCTGCATCATCCAGTAGCGTCCGTCGACCAGCGGGTCTTCCATCAGGCACTGAACGTAGGAGTTGCCCTGATGATGACACACCTGCGTCACTGTCAGTCCGCCGTCGGCCGTCAGCCGCACGGGTGTGCCCTCGTTGGTGCGCTTGCTGCCTTCTGACCACATCAGCCACTCGGGGTTGGTGCGCGAGGCGGCCAGTGTGCGGGCCGATGTGCGGGCCTGACTGCTCATCAGCCGATAGGTCTGTCCGGCATCTGTGCTCACGAGCGGGCCGTGGTCGGCCATGGCCAGGTAGACCTTGCCGGGGGTGACGGGGTGGCGGAGGATGCACTCGCCGCAGAGTATGTTGAGTCCTTTGAAGTCGTGACAGTGGAAGTTGCGCCCGTTGTCATAGCTGACCGTCACGCCCCACCAGTTGGACAGATACATCTTGTCGGGGTCGGCGCAGTCGGGCATCAGACAGGCTATCGATGCTCCGAGCCATGCGCAGTCGGCATGGGCGTAGGTGGGCAGTTCGTGCAGGTTGGCGGCGGTGATGCCGGTGGTCCACAGATGCCAGTCCTGCCCGGCATTGTCTGACACGTAGACGCGCAGTGTGTCCTGCTCGGAGAACTTGCGAGCCGTGTAGACGCGTCCTTCATGATGGGGGTCGAGTGCAAGGGTCTGATACATGGCCTTGTCGGGCAGGCCGACAGGCTGGAAGGTGGCTCCGTAGTCGGTGCTGCGCATCACACAACGGTTGGTGGCCAGCAGAATGGTTGCCCCGCCATGCAGCACAGCGATGTCGTAGAAGGCAACTTTCCGGCTCTGGAAAACCTGTCGGAGATGCCCGTCGGCAGTCATGACGTAGAGCCTGCTCGGAAGGTTGCGCTGATAGTCCATGCATTGCCTGATGGTGTTTCTGTTGCCGATGGCACCGTCAAAGGCTGTCCCGACATACAGCTGTCCGCAGAAGTAGCGGACAAACGTGATGCGTTCGCCACGCAGGCCGACACAGTGCCACGTAATGCCTTGGTCGGTCGACTCCCAGAGTCCGCGGCTGTAACTGCCGGCCATGACGTGCAGATGATCAGCGGGGTCGACGGCAATCATCTCGCCGCACATGCGCGTAGAGCCGTTGCCGAAGTAGTCAACCGAGTCGCACACCAGCTGCCAGGTCTGTCCGCCGTCGGTAGAGCGGTGGATGTAGCCCGTATGCTGCCAGCCGACGAGCTCACCGCCTGCGCGGTAGACAACCTGCGTGTTGACGGGATCCATGGCGATGGAGCGCACGTGGTGCTGATACCACTTGTCCATGCCGGCATTGCAGGCCTGCCATGTGCGCGCTCCGTCAGTCGACTTGAACACCCCGCCCACGTCGCTCCGGGCGTAGATGACCTCCGGATGACGGGGGTCCTGAATCATGCCCGTGATGTAGCCTCCGCCACCGATCTCGGCCACGTGCCACGTGGCGGCAAGGAGGTGCAGGGTGCTGCAGAGCACCAGCAGGGAGGTCAGGAAGCGGGGAGTGTTCATGCGGGGGTGGTAAGACGGGTGTCGGCAGGGGCTTCGGTCACAGGGGTGGCCGAGGCGCGGTGTGCTGCGATGATGTTACAATATGATCTTGATGTTCTGACGGCCGAGGCGGCAGATGTAGACTCCTGCCGGCAGGTCGACGGTTGAGAACTCAACGGCATGCAGCCCGCTGTCGGCATGTTGCCGGCGGACCTGCCGCCCGGAAGCGCTGTAGAGGATGCAGTCGGCTGCGAGCTGCTCGTCCCACTCGAGTCTGACTTTGTCAGTAAAACGGGTCAGACGCACCTCCCGGTCAGATGCTGCGGGGGTCTGCAGGGCAGCCTTGCCCTGAGGGACGAGGGTGAAGTAGAGCGGCTGGCCCTCGCTGAACGCCAGGTCGACATAGGTGATGCCGCCAGTGCCCTGACGGATGCTCACGCCGTCGACCGCCTCGCGCAGTACCCACTCGCCCTCAAGGGTGAGCGTGGCCGAGGTAGGCTTGGCAGACCAGCCCGTGCTGACGGCCGGATTGGTGACGACCTCAGGCTCCAGATTGGGGTTGCAGGCTGCCATGCTGTGCGTCCCGTCGGCATTGAGCCGGTCGATGAGCAGATGCTGATGTGAGGCGTCGCGCACGATGCCGAAGTTGATGTCGATGGTCTGGCCGAAGAAGGCGTAGCTCGTGGTCTGCCCCATCCTGACGGCATGCAGCGAATTGGTCTTGCACAGGACGGTATACACGTCGCCGCGGTCCAGCCGTTCGGCCATCTGACTCATGCGGTCGCCCGTTGAGGCGGGAACGACGACGAACTCATACTGCCGGCCGGAGGTTTTCACGCCGTGGTTGATGTAGGCCTTGGCTGCGGTTGACACGTTGACGGGCGACGTGTAGTCAGCCCCGGTCTCAACGGGAGTCTTCTGCTTGGCGTAGACATACTTGATGTCGTCGTTGCCGGCCGGGATGTAGTAGCCTGTTGACTGGAGGGTGAGCATCCAGTGAGAGCGGTCAGAGGAGAGCACGGCCGAGTCGCCGGCAGTCTTGGTCTGCCCGTCAACCACGAAGGGACCGGAGAGCGTGGTCTCGATGCCCTGGAAGAGGTTGGTGGCGGTGATCATGCGGTCGTCATAGCTGCCGGAGGCACTGATGTCAGAGCCGAGTGCGACAATCAGGCTGTCGAACACGAAGACCGACTTCTTGAACACGAGGTTGGTCGGGGTGTAGCGGGCAGCCGAGCCCCATGCGTCTTTCTGATCGAAGTTGGAGGCCCACACACCCTCCATGCCCATGCCGAGCGCGCCGGAGAAGTTGGTGCCCTTGGTGTACTGGTCATGGCGTGCGGTGAGGTTGCCGCTCGGCATCATTTCTCTCCATGAGACATAGTGCACCGTGGTGGTGCCGGGGATGACATTCCAGTCCCAGCCGCCGCCGGTGCCGTTGGTGGGATAGCCCGAGTAGGCCATGTTGATGCCCTGATAGGTGATCTCAAGCGCTCCGTGCGCCTGATAGCGGCCGAAGCGGTTCTCACGGCTGTAGATCTCAGCCCCCCAGAAGCGCGTCGTGGGAGCACGCATGGAGGCCACCCACGTGCCGTTGCGCATGATGCCGGCCGGGCTGTAGTTAAACTGATGGAAGCCCTCGAAACTGCGCTCCGGGACGTCGTAGGTCTGCGCCTGATAGAAGTAGTTCAGGTCAGCTTTTAGACGGGTGCAGAGCGACGGATAGACCTCGCAGGCCGCAATCAGGTTGCGCAGGTGCGTACGGCTGTAAGCCATCTTGATACCGGAGTCAAAGGGATTGCGCCCGCAGAAGGTGTTGGCAAAGAAGCGGTTGTCGTTCTTGCCGGGGGTGGCCATGATGTAGATTGTCTCGACGGCCTTCGCAAAATGTTCGAACGACGTCTCGTCAACCTGATAGCACGTGTTGCGCAGATTGTACAGACCGGTGGTAATGGTCTGGTAGCTGTACATATAGTTGTTGTAGTGCGTGTTGTGGTGGAAGCCTGTGCCGTCGGGCTTGAGCATGTCGTAGCCGCCGGGTGTGTAGCTGAAGCACCGCTCGAGATAGCGCTTCATGGCCTTCAATTCGCGCACAGCCTCTGCGTCATCGACATGGTAAGACGCGATGGTCTGCTGATAAATCAGGAACAGATACAGCTCATCGGACACGATGTTGGCATGATAGGTATCTTCGGGCAGGTAGATTGACCCGTAGAACGACACCCACCGCAGCAGCTTGATCCACTCCGCACGCTGCCCGTCGTTGCAGGCCGGCAGCACGTTGATCATTTTCGGAATGATTGTGCGCGGGTTTGTGTATGAATTGCTCTGGAAGGCAATGCCTGCGCCCTCGGCCAGACCCTGATCGAGCAGCAGGTCGATGTAGTTGTCAAAGGCCACGTCGCACCCCGTGATGCCATAGACCTTGCCGCTGGCAAGCGACACCAGACGGTCGAGTACGGTGTTGAGAGAGTCGACAGCCAGGTGCGAGGCTGAGAGGTTGAGCTTCATGCCGCGCGGAGAGTTGTCGGCATTGCGGGTGATGTGAATGTTCTGCTCCACCCAGTTGCGTGCAGAGATGGAACCCGTTGAGTTTTGCGCGGGAGAGGGCTTGGTGCGCAGGCGCAGAGAGTCAAGTCCGCGGAGCTCGTCGGCCGTCGGGGTCTGCAGCGGGATGTCAGTCGGATAGGCATAACGGCGCAGGCTGGCATTGGTGCCGTTGACCGTGCCGGCATAGTCGACATCGACCACGAAACCCGTGCCGGGGATGTAGTCGCTTTGGAGCGAGGCATTGAAGCGCACGTCGTCGAAGAAGATCTGATGCGTGCCCGAAGATGCCGGGCTGTAGGTCATGCGGACGGCGGTCACGGGGACGGTTGCCGTCGACTTGTATTCGTTGTAGGGACGGTAGAACTCGCGCCAGCCACGGTGGTTGAGGACGTAGGTGGCGGTGCGCACGGCGGTAGTCCCGTTCATGAACTCAATCACCAGCGTGTCCATGCTTGCCGAGGGCGAGTAGATCTGCAGGTAGGCCGCATTGGTCGATGCTCCCTGAAAACGCGTGAAGCCCGAGACAACCAGCGTCGACCGGGTCTGCGTCTGCCAACAGAGCGACTTGCTGCCTTCTTTGCAGTGTTCCTCACTAAGAGAGAGCGTGCCTTGCTGGGCAGACCAGTTGGTGTAGTTCGACTCGAAAGTGTAACTCTGAGCCATGGAGGCAACAGTCAGCAGCGTGACGGCCAGGGTGGTGAAAAGTCTGTTCATGTCAGGATGATGTAAAAAAGTCTTCAGGAAAGCGACGGAGCGTTTTATTCGCTGATGATGAAGGTAAAGGTCTTCTCCGTAGTCGACTGATGCTTGTAGTTGGCATTGGCAGCACGGAAGGTGAGCGTGTAGGTGCCGGTCTCGGTAAACTCGTAGTCGTAGCTGTCAATGTCAAGGTAGAAGTTCTTGATCGGGTGACTGTCCAGTTCGCTGACCTTGCCGGTGATGATGCGGATCGGCCGGCTGATGAGCCAGTCTTCGTTGAGGTCACGCCCTTTGGTCGACTGGCGGATGACGATGCTGTTGGGGTTGGACGTGTCCCACGTGCCCTGAGCCGTTGAGTTGGCGTAGGCAGCCGAGTCAGAATCGAGCTGCAGCATGTCGAGAGCGCGCAGGCCCATGTTGCTCGCTACGACGCTGTCGGTCTGGAGGCCGGTCTTGATGACACGGTTGTTGACGCGCAAATCCGAGATGGTGAACATCGGCTGAAAGCCGCTGTTGTCAGACGTCTTGTAGCGGAAAGCCAGCACAACGTCCTGTCCGCGATAGGCCGACAGATCGACCGCGGTGTGCTGCTCGTCATTGCGGACCGACGGCCACGTACAGCGGTCGCTGATGTCAGTCCACTCATGGCTGCTGACCAACAGTCCGTCGGCCTGTGCATCATCGCCCTGCAGGCCGGCAAAGGTGGTCGAGATGAAAAGACTGAGATTGTCGGCATTGTCGTTCCAGCTCACCTTGCTGTCGAAGTTGAGCGTGGCGTCGGTTTCGTTGAACACATCCTGTTTCAGGGTGATGAAGTCGGCGTTTCCGTCAAAAAGGAAGGTAACCTGCGTGCCGACCTTGGCCTCGAAAGTTCCATCGGCATTCTGCGTCAGGGCAGCGTTGTCGGCAACGGTGGCATCAAAACTAACCGTTTCTTCAAGGCGGTTTTCACATGCTGTCAGTGCTGCCAGTGCAGCAACTGCGATAAGCGTTTTTTTCATATCAATGAGAATTGAAAGTGCAGTTATGTAAGCGCATGCCGATCACCAGCCCGGATTGTTGGTGGTGATGGACTTGTTGAGTGACATTTCGGTATCGGGAATGGGGAAGTAGTTGTATGTGGCCGAGATGCGGTAGTAGTCGGCGGCATACTGAAAGCTTGCGCCCCAACCGGTGCGGTAGACGTAGCCTTCCATGTCGCGCATGGTGTTCACGAAGTCGCCCCAGCGTATCAGGTCGAAGCGTCGGATGGCCTCGAAGCAGAGCTCCATGGCACGTTCTTTCTTGATGGCCGTGCGGAACTCGTCCTGCGTCAGGCCGCTCAACGTGCTGATGTCGGCACGCGTGCGCACATCGTTGATGCAGTCGTAGGCCAGCGTGGTCGGGCCGTTCAGCTCGTTTTCGGCCTCGGCCAGCATGAGCAGTACGTCAGCATAGCGCAGGATGGGGAAGTTGATGGGGGTGTAGTTCTTGTTCTTGGGCAAGATTTTCTCATACTCACGACGCCACTTGGCACAACTGCGTGTCTTGTTGTTGCTGCTGGCCGTCTCGTTTTCTTCGGTGTAGGTGTAGCCGGTAGGAGCGACATCCGTCGGGCGCATCTTGCCATAGTAGAAACGGCGGCCGGTGACGCTCACCTCGCCATTGACGGTGCCGGTGGTGTAGCTGTAGGGGATGATGTTCCAGTCACCGCGGGCGGTGTCGCCTTCATCCTCATACATCTCATAGAGCTTGAGCGAGGCGTAGGCGAAATTGTAGGCAAAGCCCGGATTGGCCAGACCGCCCTCGCTGATGTGCGAGGTGATGCCGACATTCTGATTGCTTAAGCCCCATCCGAGCGTGTTGCCGATACGACCGCCTCCGGGGACGTCGGTGGAATTGTTGCCGGTCTCGGGCACTTCCCAGATTATCTCGTTGACACCCGTACTGTTATAGCGGTCGGTGCATTGGTCAATAAAAATCTGGCTATAGGGCTTTACCAGATCGTTCAGGCCGCTGTTCTTGACCTCCAGAGCCCACTTGCGGGCCTCGGTGAAGCACTGGTTGCGCATGGCAACATCAGGAGTCAGATTGTCTCTGAAGCACTCTCCGGCGCGGAACATCCACACACGGGCAAGGATGCCGCGGGCAGCATTCTTGGAGAGCAGCTCGGGAGTGCCGGCATCGTCGGGAAGGTCGGCGATGGCTGCGGTCATGTCGGCGATAATCTGATTGTAAATCGTGTCCTTGTTCGTACGCGGCATGTCAAGGCCTATCACGTCCTTGGTCGACTGAAGACGCATCGGGACGGCTCCCCAGCCCTGAACAAGCGTATAGTAGTAGAATCCGCGCAGCATCAAAGCCTCAGCCTTGGCTTGCTGACGCACTGCGAGCGCCACGGTGGTGTTGTTGTCGACATTCTCAATCAGCATGTTGCAGCGATTGATGCCCTGGTAGAGAAGACGCCACAGATTGTAGATGTAGGTGTCGCCGGAGTTGGTGTTGGCACACATCATGCAGGTGGGCGGCGTGTTGCGCTGCCAGAACGAGAGGTCATCGCCACCGGCGATATACAACGGATAGAAATTGCCATAGAACTGCTCGGTGGCCAACGGCGCATAGCACCCGGTGACGAAGTTGCGAACCTCGGTGGCAGTGTTGAAGTAGGTCTCCGGAACGAGCGTGTGAGGCTCTTCTTTCAGGAAGTCGCATGCATTGAGCAAAACGGCCACAGCCAGCACGGAGATGTATTTTGAAGTCTTCATATTCGTGATGTTTGAAGCATTATTGGTGGGTTGTCGGTGATTGTCTCATCAGAAGGTTATGTTAACACCCATGTTCATGGACATTGCACGAGGGTAACTGGAGAAGTCGAGCCCCGGAGTCAGTGCAGAATTCTTGACGGACACCTCAGGGTCATAGCCGGTGTACTTGGTCCATGTGTAGAGATTCTGTGCCGAGACATAGATGCGGGCTTTGGAGATATGAGCCTTCTTGGTGATGTGGGCCGGGATGGTGTAGCCCACGGAGACGGTCTTCAGACGCAGGTAACTGCCGTCTTCGATCAGACGGCTGGAGAAGACATTGTTGCTTGCCGAGTTGCTCACCACGGGAATGTCGCTCGTCGGGTTGTCGGGCGTCCAGCGGTTGGCGTATGTGGCAAACATGTTGAGGTCTTTCTTCTTGGTGCCGTTCTCGAAGAAGAGCTTGTTGGCGTTCAGAATGTCATTGCCATAACTCCACTGGAAGAAGATGCTGATGTCGAAGCCGTAAAAGTTGAAGTTGTTCGTAAATCCGCCGGTATGAACCGGGTCGCCGCGGCCGATGATGGTCTGGTCATTGGAGTCGATGATGCCGTCGCCGTTCAAGTCGGCATACTTGGGATAGCCGGGCTGTGTGGCGGTCTCTGCACTGTAATATGGCACGCCGCTCTTGAGCGTATACGAGCCGACAGTGCCCTCAAAATCGTCATACTTGTACGTCCCCTCATAGATGTAGCCGTACATCATGCCGATGGGGTAGCCAATCTTCGCGATATAGTTGGCCGAAGTGTAGTTCTGGTCAAAACGCGCATTGGTCAGCATGGCAAGCTGATTCTCGGTCAGGGCAACCACCTTATTCTTGTTGAAACTGATGTTGAAGTTGGTGGTCCACGTGAAGTTACGCTTCTTGATGTTGGTTGTGTTGAGCGTAAACTCCCAGCCCGAGTTCTGCACGCTGCCGACGTTCTTCGTGGCCGTAGGATAACCGGCAGAAGGAGCGAGGTCGGCTGACAGGAGCAGATCGTCGGTGGTCTTCTTATACCAGTCGATTGTCAGCTCAATGCGGTCGTTCAGGAATCCGAAGTCTGCACCGACGTTGGTCTGCGTGGTGGTCTCCCACTTGAGGTT
>JAFUXZ010000157.1 GCA_017470795.1 Paludibacteraceae bacterium | reverse complement strand
GAACATGATTCTGCCGATGGTCTTTTTGATGCGGTTAAACGCCTCCTCAGCGGACGTGTGGATGATATCAAACTCAAGATCCCACTTGTCCTTTGCGAACCACGGCTCCAGGTCCGAATCCCACCATGTGGTCATCGTCGTCGTGAACCAAGACGCGAACGTCTCAAACGCGCTCACGTTGTTGTCATGGATCGGCGTGTAAATAGTTGCTGCCAACTTTTCCGTGCCAAACCACGGCGCGACCGAATCCTTGAAGAAGGTGCTCATCGCGCTGTCGAACCATGTGCTGATGCCGCTCATTCCGGTATCCAACGTACTCTGCAACGTCGTGAACATCCCCGACCATTGCTCCTCGCCAAAGTACGGCGCGATGCTGTCGGCAAACATCGTATCCATCGACGTAGACATCGTTGTGCTTGCTGTCGATACCTGTGACTCGACTACGCCGGACATCCCGCTCGATGCGGAAACGCGAGGAACGGAGATGTTTTTGATGGCACTGTTGATGCCCTCTTGAAGGGCCTTGCGGAACGCTTCAGCGCCCTTCTCGGCCATACTACGAACAGCTTCGACGAACTTGTCCTGGTTCTCGTTTATGCCCTTAATCGCGCCAAGAACCATCCACATCGCGGACTCGGCATACTTCCACGACGGGGAACTGACGCCAGCGCCCTTGTTGAAACCGTCTTCGAGGCCACCCTCCGCGAACTCTTGGTTTTTCTTGTTATACTCGGCCTGTTTGTTGTCAAACTCGTCCGTAGCACCTTGCACCATGTCGTCAACCGAGCCGACAAAAACATCACTGAAGTCAACAGCGGCAAGTTCGTTTTCCCAGTTTGCCTTGAGGTCCTTCGGGTTAAAAAGCGTTGTGCCAGCTGCCTCGTCGAAATAGTTGCTTTCAGGATTGATAACCGCCTTAATTGCGTCACCAATGACGGTATCCATCTGAGTACGGGTCGTTTCGCCGAGTTCCTTATACATATTGTTGATCTCGTCGTTGACCGGGGTGATGACATTATCGCGATAGTCATTTAACACCTGCTCGACGTAATCGCCCCTTGATATTGTTCCCTGAAGGGTTTTATCCTCGCTCCACGTTTTTTCAGCCGAGGCGATTATTTCGGGGACCTTGTTGAGCAGTCCTTCTTCAAGCGTTTGGACATACGCATCGAGGTCTTCTTTCGCGGTAGCGGTCGCCGTCTTTATCCCATCAGATGTTGCCGCGATGCTTGCCTCAATTCCGGCGATTTTTTCATTAGACACACCAAGTGCCTCGCCGCGCTTGATGTAGTCCTGTGCAGTTTGGGTATACGCCTCACCGGCCTCGCTAATAGCCTTGTTTGCGTCAGTGTACGCATCCCCGACCTGATGGATTTGGGCGATAAGGCCGTCCGTCTGGAACGTGCCGTCGTCGGCGACGAGTTTTGACACATCAAGTTGGTTTGTGTTAATCGCCGTAGTAAGGATGGACATTTCTTCGGCAAACGCCTGTGTCCCGCCCAACAGTTCACGCTGCTTATCGTACAGTTCGGATACACTCGCGATGTACTCGTCGGCACCAATTGCCCCACTCTCATACGATTCATTTAGGCCTTGGAACTCGTCATTAAGGTCGGTGAGCGCCGACTGCCCAAGTGAATCAATCTCATCAAAAGTGTCGAGCAGTTCAGGTACGAGGATACCGGCTTGTGCAAGAGCATCCCCCATCGACCCGGACAGAGCGTTCAGAATCACGTCGTACTCTTGATTCATTATCTCTGTCGTGTCTGTGAGTAACTGCTGGAATGTAGACTTAATCTCCTCGGCCTTACTTGCGGTCGCTCTCGCGCCGTTGTCCATTGCCCAGCCGATTCGGTCAATCTTGCCGGTAAGGTCGGCGGCATTTGCCCTCGCCTCGCCAAGTCCCTCTCCGGCTTGGGCAACACCTGCAAAATCTTCCTCAATTCTGCGGAATTGTTCAGAGTAGACGTTCGCGAGGTCATCCACCGGAAGTCCACCAGGATTCCTCAATACATTGCCAACGGCCTCAATGGCGCTCGTATCAATGTACTTTTCTACCTCTGCTTTCCATCCGGCAAACGCTGCGGCTGCCGCCTCGACGCCAGCGATAATAAGACCGCCGGGAACGCCGAATACCGTAGTATATGCAGCCGCGCCGGTCGCAAAACCGCCAGCAACTTGAAGGATGTCACCTGCATAGGTCTTCCAATTATTTTTCCAGTCGGGTTCCTGTAGCGCAATTTCGCGGGTGAGGTCGCCCACGCCGTCTTTGATGAGGAAAAACTCAGCAATGCCACCGACTGTTGCCGTAACGGCCTTTTGGAACGGCGTCATCTTGTCGCCAAGGTTTGAAAGCGTATTTCCAAAGCCGACAAATTTGCCGTCGGCATCTCTGCTGCCCTCGCGAACAAGATCAAAGAAATTGCTGGTGCTTGCGGCCAGGTCGTTGAACGACTTTGCGACGCCTTGAACCGGGGAAAGTTTGGAGAACAGCAATACACCGCCAAGTGTAAGGAGCGCCGTCTCAACCGGGGCGACCTTAATCATGTTGGCGTAAGTCTCAATCGCCGCGTTAATCGCCTCATAGAGCGCGACCGCAAGTTCCTTGGCAATCTGCGCAAAATCGAGTGCCTTTAAGAACTCGCCAATCTTTGTGCCGACAAGTTCCCAGTCCGTCCCCTTGAGGAAATGGATGATGGTCTGAAGAAGGTTACTTGCCCAAATGTGAATTGTATGGCCGAGGGCAGTAAAATCGAAGTCCTCAAAAAACGCGTTCACACCGGCGGCAAGTGAATCGCCAAATTTCGCAGCATCAAAGACTCTGCCAAGTTCCTCAAGAGCATAAACAATCGTGTTGCCGCCACCGGCAATCGTTCTGCCAATGGCCTCAAACATATCCGGAGTGATAAGTCCGTTGAAGAAGTCGCCAAGGTTTCTGCCAAAGCGTCGTGCTTTTGCGTAGATAGAATCCCAGTCGATGCCGTTCAGAGCGTCAGTAATGGTATCGGCAATACTACGGCCAAGTTCCCACCAGTTGTCGATGTCCGAAACGTACTTTTCCCACCTGACTTCGCCGCCGGTAGCATTACCCGCAGTAGACCCACCGCCACCGCCGGAGGCTCCACCGCCACCGCCGCCACCACCGGAACCGGCGTCAGCATCATCCTCGTCTTCCTTGAGCGTGATGTTGTTGATCTCATCATAGGCCATTAACTGCTTGTTCAGTTTCTTGGCCGCGTCTGCCGCGTCATCAAGGCCCTTTGCTACGCCACCTGCTCCACCGGCAGCGTCGTCCAGTGCATCAGCCGCACCGCCAGCATCGTCTTCAAGCGCGGAGCCGACAGGGTCGATACGAATCTGCCATCCAAGCAGTTTGCCGATGGCGTTTACCGCCTTTTGGACAAGCGCGATTAACGTGTTAAGGAACCGCGTAATGCTCTGCACAGCAGGTTTCAGCAGGTTAACGAACGCGCCGCCAATGACGCCGCCCAATGCTTGGAAAGTCTGCTTTAAGACACGTACGGAGTTTGCCCATGTCAAGATGTTATCCTAAAGGCTTTTTATCCTTTAGTTCCGGGAGTTTCCTCGCATGACGGGATGTCGTTTCATCCCCGGTTCGGCGTACATTTTCAGCCACAAGAAAAGGACGCGTTTCCGCGTCCCTGTGGTTGTCGGGTACTCTTGGAGGGATTATATTTATTCACCCTCTACGCTCTACGGTGTCTCGCGGCCTTTCGCCATCCGCGAGATTACCTCGGTATTTGCTTATTGCTTGCGCAACTTAGCCTTTACCGATTTTACCCGATTATCACTGACACATTACTGTATCAGGCGACACATAGTTTATCGGCGGTTCTGGCAAAATCTCCCATTGATGCGGTACTATTGGCCATCACAAATTGATACCGCAGCATCGTCTTTTCGGCTTGCGACATCGACTGGATGTCCGCGTCGAGGCCTTGTTTCATGGCCCACTCTTTGAGCGTGGCTTGTGTTAAATCTAACAGTGTTGTTATCGCACCGGCTTTTTATCCGATGCTTCTTGCGGTTTCCCGCAAGCTCAGCATATCTTTTCATCCCGGAGGGATGTCGCGGCCTCGTGGGCGCATTATTTCAGCGCCTATGCGTTGCCCCTGACCACAGTGTGGCCTTCGGTTCGGATTCCCATGCCTTTCGGTTTAGGGTTCCCGCTTAATTCCGCGATTATTCAAAACACATTGCTGTGTTAGGCGGCAAGATTTTTACCGTACTTCCTTACATATGAACCGCCGGTTTCCCGGTATTTCACTTCCATCTAAATGGAACGGATTAGACTATATCACCAACAAAAAAGGAACACATTGCTGTGCTCCCCTTCTGTCGCTCCGCACTTCGGATGGCGCCAATCTCCACCCTACTCCCTCACGGGATAGTCGTTACACCTTCCTGTCTTTCGACAGACTTGGCACGGGATTACCATCTCCGTCTATCTTGACATATGTCTTTCCCCTGTGCTTGCACCCGTATTTGATCGTCGATTGCAACGTTCCTTGCTTATCCTCGCCGAGGCTTCTTGCACACGCCGCTATCGATTCAAATATCTCGCCGGTTTCTAAGCACATCACCCTTGTTTGATTTCGGTTCGCTCTTTCAATGAAAACTGGTTTTCCGTCTACCACGTACCCCCATTTAAAGCCGCCAGCTTGAAGGGATCTGCCGTTTGCGCATTTAGCGATAGCGCTTCTGCCTATCCCTGTCTGCCTTTCGGCCTCTCCTGTTGACGGATATGTGGTTCCAGTTTCAAGGCACATCACCGGCTTGCTTTGCGATGCCCTGTTTTTTCTACCTTCAGGCCGCGTACATTCGTGGTACTCGCCGTCAGCGTATTTCCAGTGCATCCCACCGGCAGTGTTGTTCACGCCTTTCAAACAATGGTAAACAGCGGACACGTCCACATTTACAGAACGTGCCGCCTCCGACATTGACCTGTAATGTTCGCCAGTCTCTACGCAAATCACTTCACGCATTACGCTCTCTCTTGGAGGCTGCGTTCTTATGACTTTCCTTTTCTGCGGGGAGGAACGATAGACGTTGTACCCGTTCGGATAGAACGAGTTGTAATGCTCCATCCAGTAGTTCTCCCTCTCGCAGAGCTTCGACTCAAGGTCATCATAATCATCGCCCTCAACGACTTCCACAAGTGAAAAGGCCTTGTAGGCGTCCTCCTCACTTAGTGTTCTAAGCGCCTTGGTGAAACGCATCTTCCCGCCGGAATGGAACGCGTGGTTTAGATGAGTCTTGATCCTTGATTCGAGACTGTTCGTGGTCTTGCCAATATAGACTTTGTCTGCCACAACACCCTTGTAAATAAAGCCTTTCATGATATTCCCCCTTGGGTTTATTATATCACAATGGCCTCAGCAAAATCAAAGGTTTTGTGGTTTAGGCTTTCCCCGTTAGCAGATGCCGTAGCATCCACACCGCTTTTGCTTGCGTTCACGGAGTTTGTTCAAGATGGGTCGCCCCATCAGGCCGCTAAAGTTAACGGACGGGTCATGCCCGTGAAAACTGCCTCAAGGTCTTGCGCGACCTCGGACTGCTCAACGTTGTAAAACGATGCCATATCAGCCGCGAGTTTCGTGAGCTGGATAGAGACATCGCTCATGTCGTTGTAGATGCTGCCGTAGGACGAGTGGACCTTATCTGCAAGGAACTCTGACGCCTCGCCGACCTGCGTCTGCGTGATGCCCATCGCAGATCCCATCGCTTGGAACCTGGAGCCTATCTGTTTGGCAGTCAGTGCGTTCATGCCGAGCGTCTGGATCGAACTCTGTGTGAGTTGTTCCATCTTCTCTGCATTGCGGCCGAAGGTGACGTCCACGACGTTCTGCACTTCGGTCAATTGCGAGGAGTAGTCGATGGCGTCCTTGAGGAATCCAAACACACGTCTCAACGCGAAGAAGATTGCCCTCAACTTTGCCACCGCCGTAGCAAGTGACAGTGTGCTGATTCTCGCGCGACCTGCTGCCGCAGTGTAGGACGAGAATCCGGTGCGGACCGGCCCATTGAGGACGGAATTGATATTCCGGCTCCCCTGTGCTAACTGCCCCATAGCGTTCGCAAGTTCGATTGTTGACTTACTTACCTGCGGAACGTTTTGCAGTTCGGCGATCAGTGAACGGAATGCCGTCGCAATCTGCGGGATGTTTTCAGCCGCATTGGCAACGGACTTGTATCCGAGTTTGGCAATGGCGGTTGCCAGCTCGGAGATGCCTGTGACATCAGGCAACTGGATGTTAGAAAACTGTCTCAGCGCATCAGCGATGAACGGAAGTGCGGATGCCGCAGAGGACATCTTCTTTGTGCCCATCGACCGGAGCGCCGCCGCAAGTTCGGACAGGCCTGTCACATCAGGAATCGTGATGTTTTCGAACTGCCGCAGTGCGTCCGCAATAGGGCCGAGAGTGTACGACGCGTTTGTCGCATTTGACCCGCCCATGTTTTTGATCGAGGTTGCCAGTGACATCAGGCTACTTGCGCTTTGACCAATGTTCGCCGATGCCCCGATGATGCTTTGAATGCCCACGGCAAGGTCTTGCATCGTCTGAGCACCCGCTTGTGCATCGTTCAGACTTGTGCTTGCCTTGGCAAGCGTTTCAAGGCTTGATGCGGTGCTCCTGATTCCGGAAGAATCGAGGCCACCTGCCGCCGCTGATAAGTTGTACAGAGCACTTGCGGCATTGTTGATGGACGTGTCGAAATGCCCAGTGTTCATTCTGCCGAGTGCCTTATCAAGCGCACCCAGCCGCGCTATCAATCTGTCCAGTGCATCTGTCGCCGACTTGGTTGATGCCGATATATTAATCGACAGGCTATCAATGTCGGGCATACCCTTTTACCCCCTTTCCGGGCAAAAAATGTAAAAAAAAAGCGAGACAGGTATTACCCCGCCTCGCTTATTGCTGCCGGTTTTGGATGGCTTTCCTCAAATGCTTGCTGCATCCCCTCAAGCCGTTTAAAGAGCATCATCGTCTGCTCTTTAATCTCCTCTTCCGTCAACTTCGGGGGTCGCCATGAAAATGGATGTTCAAGATATTTTGCTTTCGTACCGCCCTTACTGCCAAAGGCATTTGCGAGGACGACGCCAAAAGCGTTCATCACGTAAGCACCGAGCGTCCAGCTGTCTTGATCGACCTGTTCGCGGTGCATCTTGTACGCGTCCTGATATGGCTTTAGTTCCCTCGGCGTCATCAGCCAAAACTGCTCATGCGTGATGCCCATCAGTATGACTGACGGGAGCAGTTCAGCCTCATACAGACGCCGCAGTGACGGATAGGTCCTTAGTTCTCTTCGACTTTTGCGGTCTTTCTCTTCGCTGTCTGAGTCGTCGCTGTGCTCTTGTTGATCGCCCGAAAAAAATCAGACTCGTCAATCTCCTTGGCCATTGCGGTCATCAGAGATTCCAGCGACCCGCCCGCAATCATGTGCGCCTCGATTTCGGCGCCAGCCTGGTCCTTGTCGCCATCAAAGCAAAGCGAAAAATATGCTCTTGCTGTCGCAGCAGGTTTCTTCTTCATGTCCTGAATCGGGACGCCAGCTTCCTCCAGTGCGCAAATTGCGTTGTAGTTAAACTTTGGCGCGTTATAACGCTTTCCATTAATCTCGAACGTGTTCATGCTGTCCTCTCCTTTTTTAGAAAAGCGGGAGCGCCGAAGCACCCCCGCCGTTGTTGCACGATATTTAGTTGTACTGGAATCCCCGGACGAGATGCCCGCATCGTATCCGCGTGTCTGCCTGTACCCGGATCATCGCCGTGACGGCGCTGTGACAAAAGTACAGGTCCTCGCTCAGTACGCTACCGTTGTTGTATGTCACATACTTAAACCAGGGGAACGGCAGCTGCTTGAACACGACAGAGTGAACGAAAGCACACCCGAAACCGCCGCCCTTGACGTCGATACGCGTCTCTTGCGGCAGGTCCTCATAGGTGTACCTGTTCACGAAATCTTTCTGTCCGAGACGGAACAGTTCGACCTCGCCCTTTTTCGTGTTCTTGCGCGGGTAGCATCCAAGGACGATATCTGCCGGTGTCTCCGTCATCCATAACAAGGCCATGTCCGGCACGATGATGTCGCTATCGACCATGAGGACGGCATCGTAACCGCCCTCTGTGGTCTTCTTAGCGATCTCGTTACGCGCCTTTGCACAATCGTATCCCTTAACAAAGTCAAAGGACACGTCATGCTCACCGCGCTTTAGGTTATAGATGGAGCGGAATGTCTCCGGCGTTATCGTCTCGAAAGTCGGTACTGCTACCAAGACTTTCATGGCATCTCCTTTTTATGGCCGAATTACTCAGCCGGTAGCGCCAGTAGTGCCGGTAGGCTCGACAGCGGCGTCGAGGCCCTTGTACTCCGCAATGGTAAGCGGGATCTCGACAGTCATCAACTCGTTCTGGCCGATTTCCGGCATGGGGAACTGCTGAGGTGTCTGCGCGACGAAGAAAAACGCCTGTGTGAGGTAAGGACTCCAAACCTCAAACCACAGGCCAGCCTGGTTGTTGCCGACCGCAGTCTGAGACGCGGTAAACACAGTCTGCCACTCGGTGATGGTGTCTGTAGTCGCGTTGACCGTGATGGAAACCGAGCCGCCGGTGTCGGCGCGACCGGCCACGTATGCTGTCAGATAGTCTTCAAGAGCACTCGCGTCAATCTGCTCAGGCTCAATGGAGATGCCGCCGATGCTGTTAACACGGGTGAGCTGTGTAAAGGTCGCAGGCTTGGTGTCGCCCGCAGCGCCCCAACCGAACTTAATTCCGAGTGTAGAGATACCCGGAGCCGCCATATATGCCACCTTTCTGCCCTTTGCGGGCATAAAAATAAGAACCTTGCGGCCCTTTTGTGAATGTTTCTATGAACAAGCACCAAGATAGCGCCAAGGTGCTTTGCTCAATTAGGTTGTTAGATCTGTGTCGCCGCCGCCAACGATTCGGCGAAAACGTGCGACGCCGTTGTGGATGTTATCGCTTGTCGAGATGATCGGCATGGCCGTCACGCTGAACCCAAGCTGCTTAAACTGGTAAACAGCCTCGTTAAGGATCATCTTGCACTCGGACTTGTCGCGGCAATAGACGATACATTCCATCGTTTCTATTACGGCGTTAATGCTTGTGCCGACAATATCTTGTCCAGTCTCAACGGGCTGCAATTCATGAATATAGCACGTAGGGAAATACGGCTGCGCATCGTTCTCGCCAACACTGGTGAACTTGATGGTTTTGCTCGTCTTTCCGGTCAGTGCCTTTTTCATGCGGTGACAAACCAGCGTATATATAGTTGATTCGAGTTGTTCATACCATCTCTCGTCAGCCATTGCCGAAAACCTCTTTTGCTACACGGTTGATATCAAATAGCATTGCGATTGCGGCTGAGTGCATAGGAAATGTAGGTGATTCGCCATACGAGTGATGAGATTCACCATGCTCGTCAACGTACCACCATCCGCGCGGGTCAAACGCATGTGTCTGCCCAGGAAACGTTCCTTGCCCCACACCATCCACTTTGTCCAACACTTTTGCGTTCCAGCCGGAGCCAAACTCAGCGAGAAGCAACGGGTCGGCTTCAATAGTTTCCCCGCCGCGTCGTCTGAACACCGGCGTGCCGACAGCAATCAGTTTGCCATTTGCGCCATGCTCTCCAACCGACAACTGCTTTGAAAAGGTAATCACATTGCCATAATCACCACAATTCAGCTTCGCTGTCGCAATGCCGACCTCCGCCATTTTATCGACGAACATCGCGCATTTGTTTTGCAACTGCCGGTCATAATCTTTCAGCGCGTCAACGGCTTTCCTGATGCCAAAATCAGACAAAGAAATATTAATCCTCGTCCTGTGCATTGCTGTCGACCTTCCTCAGCAGATAGCAGATTTCATCCAGGCACGGCGGTATTCTGCGAACAGAATAATTTGCCGACTTTGGATCAACCTTGCCATCTGTCCGATACGTAGGTTCTCTGTCGTACCAAATAAGGGATGTTACTTCGAGCGGAATCTCGCCTTTCCGCATACAGAGGACTGCATCGAAGTTCCCCGAGGAAATGCCATATGCTCTCGCGACCGTATATCCAACATTGCCAGTATTTATGTTTCCATAAAACACGACCGGGTCTTTATACGGCGTTTCCCATACGCCTGTGTCCTTTGGTACGCTTTCCCCGTCTACTTCCTGATAAATCAGATTTCCCTCATCATCGTACTTGTAGACAGGTACCTGGTCACCATCTGCCAAGGCGTAATAGAGCTTTTGTTTGTTCTTGCGTAGCTGTCTCATAATTCACGACTCCCCACCACCTGCATCTGTCGTAATCCCTGCGGGCGTATGCCCACGCACAGACTTCTACAAGATAATTTTTACAAAAGGTATTACGCCCGAGAAAATGTCGTCGTCATAGAAAAACGACCTGTGAACAGTATTCTCATAGTGAACGCTTTCACCTTCGGAACCCATGCGATTGTAGTAGATCAGTGCCGCCTGTTTGATAATCGTGTAATGCTCTTCCAGGTCAGCAAGAATCTGCTCATCTGTCATCGTGGTGTTGTTGTAGCACCGTCTACGCTTGAGTTCACGTACAGCATCGTCCACTTTAAGCTGGAGCACATCGTCCCGGAAGAGTGGCTCGTGCTGTAATTCAATTTTGAGCGCGTCGTATACCGCTGTTTTCAGCTCATCCTCAGTCGCATAAGCCATCTCAAAACCCTCCGAAACGTTACTTCTTCGCCTTGCGAGTGCGCGTCGCCTTTTTTGGCTTGTCTGCCTCCCCAGCGACCGGTTCCTCGTCAACAGGCGTCTCGTCAACCACAGCGACAGGAGCATCGACCGGGACGTCCTCGCCCGCCGCGTACCATCTGTCGTTATGCTTGACCATGTACGGGTAGATCATGTTTGCTCCTTTTGTTAGCGTCCCTGCACGTCGTAAGAAACCGACTGAACTTCCACAAACACAGGGTCTGTGTCATTGTCCCCCGGTTCCACGCTGAAATTTGAAACCGTAAGATTTGGGCTTGACCAGCTCAGTGTTGGCATGGAAGTGCCTCGCTGATACGTCATCATGACCTCAAGCGGCGTGAGCAGATACGGCGCACCCCCGGCCTGTGCCGGCATGGCTACGCGCAGAACGAGCAGTTTCCCCGCATCCAGAGCTGCATAGTAATCTGAAGTAATCGTCGTGCTTGTAAGCGTCATGTCTGCCGGAGATGAACCGCCAGTGATCTGTGCATCGATGTAAAAGATGCCGTCTGCCGCCGCGACGCCCTGTTCCAGTTTGTTCAGCTTCGCTGATGTAACGACGTCACCTGCCGCCCATGTAGTAGGTGTATAACTCATATTTCTTTACCTCCTCATGTAGTCGGGGTGACTTTTGCAGTCTTCATGGTCACGGACACAGCGCCGGACGATTGCCAGTTGATGGACATGACAGACAGATTGACCTCGCCGTCACCGATGGTAAAGTCGCTGATCGACGCAAGCATGACCTGCGGGTTGCCTGACATCGGCGCACACTTTGCTTGGCCATAAGGCCTCACGCCCGCGTAAACCACAGCGATGACCTCATGACCGGCATTGTGTGCCGCCCAAGCATCCGCAAAGGACGCGGTGGTCGTTGCCGTGCTACCTGCAAAAACAAACGGGACCGCAAAAACGTCCCCGCTGTCTGCAATGCCCTGTTCGATGTTGTTGAGTTTTGCGGAGGTGACCACATCACCTGCCGCCCATGTTGTAGGCTCGTAGGCCATTGCAAATCACCCCCAAATCAAGACTGCAGTGTCATATAATCCGCCCCACCGGTTCCTACGATGGGGTCAATCAGTTTCCCGTGCTACCCGTATCGCCGGTGCTGCCCGTATCGCCGGTGCTGCCCTCGGTAATCGCCTTGATGACAGCGACGCCATCCATGCCCTCGAACGAAGGGAGGACAACCTCTGCCGCAGTAGTGACAGTCTTCGCGGGCGGGCCATACTCGTCCTTGACCGCGATGGCGATGCCGGTGCCGAACATGGACACGTCAACATCAGCGACCTGTGTAGCGGTAAGTTCCTCAGGCGTTGTGCCGAACCATGTCGCGCCGACCGCCTCAGCGGGAAGAAGGGTGACATAGCCGTCGGGATAGAAGTTCTGCTCGGTCCCGGTGTAGTCGATGTACATCTTGTCGTACAGGACGATGTCGAGGCCGGTGCGATTGCGGATGACATTCATGATGTCGGCATCCGTAGGCGCGATGACAGCAGTCGTGTTCAGGGCAAGGAGGTTATTCCTTACCTGAGCGTTGTTCAGTAGATACCCAAATGTCGTGCTGTTCATCAGGATGTAGCGGGCGACCCTACCCTTGCGGGCAAGCACCTTGCGCATCGCATTGATGTCGTCGATAGGTGTAGAGTTGGTCGTGTCATCCCACATCGAGGTGCCGGACAGAGCGGTATAGTTCGTGGTCTTCCAGCTGTTGTCGCCGTCGTAATTGTAAGTGTAGTTCACGTTGTCCGAAGACAGGACGATGTTCTGCCCGGTGAGCAGTTGCATACGCATGACTTCCGGGACGACCTCAGCGCCACGGACAAGCCTTGTGGTGTCATCGTAGATGGAGCGCAGAGCGGAGGCGAGGTAAGGATCTGTCTCGTCAACGACGCGGGCGATTTCCTGACGGTCATGCTCGGTGACCTGCATGGACTCGCGGAAGAACGCCATCTGTGTCTGCTCGGTCTTCAGGCCTTCACGGGCGCGGAGGACCGGGATGGCATCGAAGTTCGACGGAGCCAGGGTGACAGGCAGACCGTTGTGTGTCTTGACCCACTTCAGGTCGAGGCCAGCCTTCTTCCGTTCCGGGAAAAACTGGAGGCCGAGGTAAGGCATATCGTTGCTGACATCGTTCGTCGCGACGGCCGCGATGGAACGGGAGTTGAGGACTTCACTGATAAGCATTTTAGTCCACCTCCTTACTCAAAGATGACCATCGGCAGAGCGGTCTTGACGGCGTCAGCGATAGTGACGCCGGAGTGCGCCTGCGCGACGGCAGTGTTGATGTACGCTTTCTTCAGGACAGTGCCTTGAGGACGGGCCTCATACACGTCGAAAAGAAGGATGCCGATAGCGTCAGCGGTATTCGCGACGACGCCAGCGGCGCTGATGGGAGAACCGGCCTTGACCACGCCGCCAGTGACGGACGTGAAATCAAGTGTGACCGGGATGCCCTCAAAAGGAGGGCGCTTAAGAATCTGCACGTCACCCGCGTAGGTGACCTGCTCGACCTGCATATTGCTCATGGTCTTTGTTCCTCCAGTCATTTGTTGAGATAGTGGTTAATGATATCGTTGTTGTTGCCGCCCTGAGGCATCAGAGCTGCCGCAAGCCTCTCGGCTGTGGTCTTTTCGGGATCAGCACCACCGGCGCCGCCCTTTGGGTTAGGGGTGCGCTCAAGCAGTTCTTTCTCCTTTGCCGCCGCAGCAGATGTCTCACGGTCGGAGATGATCTTGCCGAGCGTCTCAAAGTTGATACTGCCATCCTCGTTGATGAGGTTCTTGGCATCGTCGCCGACGATCCCGCGTTCCGCAAGGGACTGCATCGTCTGCATCGACCTTAACTGCTTTGTCAGTTCATCGATACGACCAAGCGCCTGATCGCGGTCCTTGTTCGCTTTCTCGATGTCACTCAGGTTTTGATTGTTGAGGTCATCAAGTTGCTGTTGCAGTTGCGCTGTCCTGTCCGCATCGGCCTTATAGCGGTCGGCACGGTCCTTTTCGCGCTTTGTCTCGCCGCCGACCTGGTCGAGATAAGCAGTGATCTGCTCCTCGGTCGGTTCCGCGATGCCAATTGCTACGAGGTTGGCTCTTGCCTGTTGACGTGTCATTTTCATCTCCTTCATCGCCCACACTTTGTTAACACGGTTCGCTCCGCATTGGCGACGCGCTCGTTTACGCTCAGAGCGGTTGCAAAATTTTATAAAAAAGGCACCGCCGAAGCGATGCCTGATTTATCAGTGTCCCCATCTTGACTACAAGTCTGCTCGGTAGGCACCGGGCGATTCATCGCGACAGGGAGAAAAGCACCGCCGAAGCGATGCTGATTTATCATACACGTGCTGACTATTCTTGCCGGTCAGCGCGGCTTATGAGTATTCGACCCAACAGCGGCAGTTCCTTGGTTTTATGGCAACAAAAAGGCCCGTGATTGCTCACGAGCCACATACTTCACTTTTTCGATGGATAAAACCTATGTTTTGGATCATACCACAATATACAAAAAACCGCTCCGCGCCTAATGCCTATAACCCTTGTCGTATTGTTTAAGGCGAAAGAGAAAACCGAATCCATCTCTTCCTCGTCGACAAGCAACTCAACTCGCTTTCTCGCCTCATGAGACATCCCGTCATAATCAAGGAAATGGTGTTTGGACTTCCCCATGTCGTGACGCTGCATTTTAATTTCTGCCCATGTCATCGACGAGTAGTCGACCATTTTTTGGAGCAAGTCAGCGGAATCAAAATCCTTTCTCGAAACATCAAACGCAAATGGCCCATTTCTATCAATTCTTGAAAAATCGAATATCGGATACTCCTGGTCTGTACTCGACTTGTCAATAATGACTCTTTTGCTGTGTTTATTGTCGGCGCGGCCTGGCATTATAACCCACCGTAATACTCGCCCATTGACTCCTTGGTGATTATTGCGTTGCTAGGCGCTGATTCAGGCAAATCACCACGGGCAATTATCCACGGCTGCTCTCCGTGAGTTTGTTCTCGCAATTCATATGGCTCCATCTCGCCATAATCGTTGAGCACGGTTATAACTGACTCTATCTCATTCTCTTTGAGATTGCCCGCGTCTCCTTTGCCGATTTCATTTTCATCAACAAAAAAATGCCCTCGATGCTCATTGAACAACTCTTGGCATACAGGGCCATTTCTCCACGCCTGGAAGTCTTCCGGGAACAGTTCCTCGCCAGTCCATGCAAGGTGCCATGCTTGGCAATAGTAGCACAACTTTTGAAGCTTCCATGTGCTCATCTTGCCCTTGATATGCAGTATGTATTTGGCAACATCAAAGACGCTTGCCATCACAAAACCTCAGTAATTCATAAATCTGTCTTGACTTCTTGTGAATCAAATGCAACCGGATGTGCATCAGGGCGATTAACTGCACCATCAAACAAGTGATCCGCGCCACAATGATTGCAATGAAAAATCAGCGATCTACGGTTCGTGACAATCTCTTGCACAGACACAGTGTCACTACCGCAATCAGGACAATTTACCACCCTCCCATATACAGTATATTGAATGAGATTATCTGTCCAAGCGCTCATAACAGACCTTTTTGCTTCGCCCCTTCCACGAACTCATCCTCGATTTTGTCCGTTATATCCTCAAACATCCGGCGATGCTGTTGAACATATTCTGAGCCAAATTCCTTAAATTGCTTGACGTGTTCTGCCTCGTGAACTATCGTTCTTACAAGTTCTTCACGGCTTCTAAAAGCATTTGGAAAGAAACTGACAGTTCCAATTCTGTCGGGGTTTGCCTCACCGGAAAACCAAGCATTTAACAGTTCTTCTTTGCTATCAATATATAGTGTCAAGCCGGAAATATCAATTCCAAATTCGTTAGCAACCTCCCTAATATGCTTTTTGGACATTCTTTCGGGCAGTACACTGAATACACCTTGGTTTTCAGTGCGGCGATAGAAATCACCATTCCTGTCGCCCCATGCCAAACTGCATCGACAATTAACGATTTCCTCAGGCCCAGCGCCCATGCTGTCATCCTTAGGGACCATCATCTGATACCCGCCCACATCGAACGGCTCAAAGATGCTGATCGTCACGCCCTCAAGGTCACGGTGCGTTTCGCGGACCTTGCGGTCTGCCATCGTCACCCACGTCTTGGTCGTGTACCCGGCGTCAATAGCGTCCATGAGGTCCTCGTAATTGGCAATGGTATTCGCCTCGTTTTCAGCGAGGAACATCGCCCGATCCTCGGACGTGTACCAATCGTTCAATGCGCCGTAGGCTATGGTCGTATCAACGATGCTCTCCGACGACCTCTGCGATATCCCGTACATCCCCGGATACCGCTCATCAATATCAAGGCCGTTGTCGTAAAGGACGTCACGATACCGCGTCAGGACCGTCTGTACCAGTTCGTCCCTGTCAACATTCTTACCAGTTTTGAGCATGGCGAGATAGAGGACGAAAAGGTACTCGAACACGTCATCGAGATCCTCTGCAAGTTCAATGCGTTCCTGAATCTCTTCCTCGGACAGTTCCATCTCCCCGAAGTAGGTTTCGTAGTCAATCGCGCGAGGCTTATATGACGTTTCGAGATTATTCAGTTGGTCAACTGCCGACAGCGCCATTATCGACCTCAATCACTTCTTCAGAGGACTGAACTGCCTCCACAGCCGCCGACGTGGTCGGATAAAGGATATCCAGCCGTTCTTTGGACTCAACAGCAACTTGTTCAGGGTCAGAAAACAGACCAACGGTCTTAATCGCGCGTTCAGGATTGATGCCGGAAGTAAGAAGCATCTGAAGGGCCTCCGCCTTAGTCAGCATATTGTCTGACTTTGTACGGGAAATTTTTATTTCCACGTCGGACGGCAGAAGTGTCATTCCGCGATTTATGCGCAGCCGATTCAGGATGATTCTCAGCGCCATGCGCTCAGACCGCTTGAAGATAGGCTCGGAAATCTCCGACCTCTTCTCCATCGCCGAATGGCCATTCCTGAGCTGCACGGCACCGGCAGTATCTCCGCCTGTATTGCTCTGCCTGTCAGCAATGCCCTGAATAATCAAGAGCTTTTCAAACTGGTCATTAACCGCGACTTGCGACTCGCTCTGATTCAGTTCGCTCGACAAAATATCGACGTCGGCCTTCGCGTTCTCTGTGCGGTTGTTCGACTTAACAACGAGCGCGCCCTCAAGACGCATTTTCTCGAACTGCTCTTTATCGACCTCGCAATTAACGAACTTGATCCAGGCGCTAACGAAGCCCTCGATACCGTTCGCGCGGTCGCTGGCCATAACGTTCATCTCGTCCGTCAGCGAGATTGTGATCTCAATGTCTGACAGACGGCGGGCGTTGTTCGGATACTCGATTACAGGGATAGCGCCATTGCCGTTGATGCCACTGGCAACGATCTGATTCTCGGCAACTCGGAACCACTCGCTGTCCGTGAAGATGTTGTAGTACGTCCTGTTTTCAACGTCATGCCTGATTTGGCAAGAGAACGCGGGTGCACCGTTTGTGTAATACGCCACGAACGTGTACCGCGGGTCCTCTGTTGACAGATAAAAATCCGTCTCGTCAAGCAGCGGGCGGTGAACGCGTTGCTCATCGTTGCCAATAAACCGGTATGCTGTACCGCATATGGAACGCCAGCGGCAAAGCTCGATGTCGAAATACGACTTGTCCTCGCCCTCCATGATGGTATTCAGCATGGTGACCTGCTCGGACTTCGCCTCATCGGTGCCGTGAAGCACGTACTGGATAGGCTCACCAACCATCTCGGACGTTTTCGTCTCGACGACAAACATCGCAAGGTTCTGCACGACGCGGTTATTGATATCCGGGCGCACCTGCTTTTTCCGGTAAAGGATAGGCTGGTCGCCCCGATAATACTTGTCGAGGTAATCAATCTCGATGGCGTTCTGCTGATGGATCGCCAGCGCCTTGCCCAGTTCCAAGATGATGTTGTCTCTCGTTATTCGGTCTTGGCCTGTCGTGATAATCATGCGGCCAAAACGATTCCCGCAAACCGCGCTGAACGAGCGGGTATTTTGTCCTGTATACCTGTACATTCGTTTGACCTCATGCACGCAAAAATAGACGGCACCCCGAAAGGTGCCGCCCATCACAAGAAAGGAGAATGGCATGAAAACTTGTCCTGCCGCGTCCTCAGCCTTATGGCTATTTTAATTACTATCACACGGGAGCGTGACATTGGTGACGACTTTACAAAAGTTGGTCGAGAAATCGCTGATATGCCTTCTTGACGGACATAAATGTGTTCCCGCCGCCAACTTTTTCCGCCACTTGGTCCCATGTCATGCCATATACGACGCGCAGGTTTACGATTCTTCGGATATGGCTGTCGTCAATCGACGCGATAAAGTCTTCAACCTCGTTTACAGTCTCAGCGATGCGCAGACGAAGGTATTTCAGCTTGGTCTTACGTTCCTCGCAGAGCAGTTTCTTGTAAGCGAGTTCACGGATCGCTTTATCGTATTCAGGTGCCGCCACGCCCTCGATATTGAATCCTTGTATGCCACCCTCGCCGCCATAAACGCGATCTTTGACGGTTCCCTCGGCCTCAATATCCCTTATCTTGGCCTCGAGCTTCGGGATCTGCTTTTCCAAGGACTCGATTTTTTGCTGAACCTCATGACGCTCTTTGACCAGGTCGGCATATTGTCTGAGTTTTTCTTTATCGATGGTCATCTGCCACGCTCTCCTGCCGATTCAGTACAGTCCGCCCCAGCGGAACGGGTTCGCAATTGCCTCGGCCCTTGCGCCAAGTTGGACATTCGTAACATAAAGCGCGAACATTGCCCATCCATCCGGCACGTCGTCATTCTTGTTTTTCCCCGCAACAGTGTAGGACAAAAGCTGGCTAATCATCGTGCTGTAATCTGAGTGCGAATCATATAGCGTCTTGTCCTTGAACAGGACGTGCTTTTTCACCCAGTCCGCATTGACGATGATCTTCGTCTCCTTGTTCTGCTCGGTCGGTTTGGTCGTGATGTTGCACCTGCCGTTCTGCTCGCCAACAATCTTCGCCACGTTCGATGCGAAGCGGTCACCGCCGACATTGCTCTCAAACTGGCATTGCTGGACATTGCACCGCAGAAGCAGTTTAGCGCACTTCACTTCCTGTACGCCGAAATCGGTGTTTTTGTCACAGACGCAATCGATGCAGTAAAAATCCTGGCCATACTGTTCGCAAACGGGGAGGAACATAAAATCCTCGCCCTTGTTTTTGACGTCGCATATGCCAAGTATGGCGTCTGGCTCTCTTTCTGGCGTCGTTATGTATCTGCGCAGTTCGTCCTCATGATACAAGAGGCCCTCGCGCTCGATAGGCTCCTGCTTGTACAAACACTTATATGTGATCTCGTCCATGAGCCGTTCCTGGTCGTGAAAGAAATCAACAGAAAAGCCATCGAACTCGTAATCGAAATTGCTCTCATTGGTCACCGGGTCGATATCCGGCACGGCGATGAAACGTACCCGGTCATTGTCATCGTACTCGGTTTTCAGGCGCCCAATAACATCCCTGTTGCTCCACCGTGTTGCGATGTGGATTTCTTTACAACCGTCGATTTTTCTCTGACGCGCATCTGCGGTGTAGTCGTTTGCCCAAATCTTTTCGAGGATGTTTTTGTTGAGCGCTTCTTCCTGTTTGCCTATCAGGTCGTCAACCATCAGGAAACGGCTGCACCTGACTTTACCGGCAAGTTCTGACCCTCTCGAACCGCACATAAGGTTCTGGAACGGCTTATATCCGCCAATGTTGATGTTCATCATCTTGGCGTTGGTATTCGTGACCTTGAGGTCTGGAAAGATGCTCTTCCACTCGTACTCGTCATCGGACAGAATTGACAGCACGCCGTCGTAGTACATCCGGCAGATGTCAGCAGAATGAGAGAAAAACAGATTGAAGTCTCTCGGATACCAGCCGACCACGCCCGAGATAAAGAACTTGCTCAGTGTCGTCTTGCCGGTTCCCGGCGGCAGTGAAATGCACAGGATATCCGCTTTATCGTCGAGCATATCCTGTAGCGCCTGAATCAGCCCGATGCGCATGAACTGTTTGCGTTTCGGCATATAGAACCGTTCACGAGGCTCACGCTTTTTCTCAAGATACCGCAGATAACTGTCGAGTACCTTGTTTTGCGCCTCAAGCAACAGGACTGAGTAATACTTACCGACAATCTCATACTCCGTCTTATTGGCAAAGCAGTATTTCTCAAGGTCCCACACTGTACCGCCGGTCTGACGCATGATCATTTGCTCAATCAGGTCTTTACAACGTGCGGTCAGAGTAAGACCATAAGCGATATCTTTCTCGTCCAGGATCGCCGTGTTAGCCGCCTGAATATAGGCGTCAATGACGCGCTCGTCGATGCCGTTGAACCGTATGTAGTTTTCATAGCTGGCAACAGCATCAGACAGCGCAACGCTCATTTTGAACCGGTACTCCCAAGGCCTCCCCTGTTAGGATTTCCGAGGCTTGCCACAACAGTGAACTCAATGCTCGGCTGTTTCTCGACGATGCGGAACTGGCAGATCCTATCGCCCTTGTGGATATCGACAGAACGCGTAGCGTAGGCCGGAAAGTGCCACTCATCCCCATCGCCACAGTAGGAGCCATCGATAACGCCCATGCTGTTCGTCTGTATCAGGCCCCAGCGCTTAAATGTCGATGACCTCGGTACGACGTGTGCCTCATACCCTTCGGGCAGTTGCATCGCGACGCCAAGAGGGATGGCGTGATACTCGCACTCCTCAAGATGGACGTCCTCTGCCGACCGCAGGTCGATCCAGTCGCCCTTCTCGATGCGCTCAAGAGGTTCAATATCGGCAAGATACCTGACTTTTATCCGCACAGCACGTCCCCCCACATCGCCACAAGCGTCAGCACTTCAAGCAGCACGATGAGCACAAAGCCGGTCGCCGTCATGCGATTTCGCCGGTTATCGACCGCGAACTTCGCGCACAGCGCCGTAAACAGCACTACCAACGTCGAAACGACAATCTTGAAAGCATACATGGTTCCATCCTCCTTTTAAGCCGCCACCCGGACTTGAACCGGGGACCTGCGGTTTACAAAACCGCTGCTCTGCCAACTGAGCCATGACGGCATGATATGGGGCGCGGTCAACACTGCGGTTCGGGGTGAAAGGAGGTACGACATGACGACAGGCATGGCACTTACCGCGCCCCCACGGCGGCAACCGGAATCGAACCGGTGCTACTGGTGTCAAAGACCAGTGTACTCACCCCTATACGATGCCGCTCTGCGCTTTACTTCCCGTCGTCCTCGATATCGTCGCCAATGAGGTCGCTATCACTGTCGTCCTTGTCCAGGTCGAACTCCATCTCATCGTCCGAGAACAGTTCGGTGATGTCTTCATCGGGCAGAAGGTCCGACATGACCATCGCAGATGCCGCAATGATCTCTACGCCATGAGCGCCGAAAAACTCGCAAGCGCTCTCCTCGTCAGTGATGCTGCCACCATACGACAGCGAGTAGGCATGGCAAAGTTCGTGAACGACCGTGGCCATCAAGACCGTTTCCGGCATTTTCTCGCGGAGAGATATCGTCAGCGACGTATAGTCCGTCTTGCCAAGGACAGTCACCTCAGGACTGTTCATTGCGGTGCTGTCCGCAGATACCATCTCCACCTTCCACAGGTCGTTGTGAATCCTCACTTTGCTGCTTGCCATGCTACCCCTCAGTCCTCGCTTGTATCGTTGATCGCCACAAAATCAGCCTCGATGCGTTCAATGCCGAACGACATCTGACTGACCATCCTCGACAGGCAGTTATGCTCGACCTCTGCGACTATCTTCGACAGTGTCGAGCCGCCACCTACCGCCAAGGCATCCTCGATGGACGCCATCTCGTTATCCAGCTCCCTGATCGCACACTGATAACCGCGCACAAAGGACTTTTGATTGTCCGTCAGTCTGCTATCAGTGCCAAACGGTGTATCCGTCATCTCTCTCTATGCCTCCGCATGACCTCGTCCCACGACATATCGCGGTACTGGATCACTTCAGGTCTATCCTTCCATCCCGGAACAGGTATCGCCGCATAATGCAGCATCAGCGGCGTGTCGCATGGCTCCGTATAGGCGCAGGCGTTATAGCGACTCGGCATATCCAGGATGCGCCCCTGACACATTTCGTTGAACACGGTCTGTTCGGCAAACGGGCAGAAACGGGCATTTAACTCCGCTATCACCCGGTCATCCAGATGGTCTTCGCGGATCTGACGCAGGTTATACAGGACAACGCCCATCTGCGTGAACATATCCATCTCGCAGTACCGCCCGCCTTTGGACTTCAGCGGTTCACGTGACGCCGAAAAGTAGTTGTCGCCTATCGGCAGGTCCCATATGCCCGATATGTCGCCAATCGCCAACGTGTCGTCATCAAGCGACAGTATCAGGTCAAAATCCGGGAATATCTTTGCCAAAGCCGCCCTCAGAAGCGTAGTCCATGTCCATTTGAGCCTGAAGTTCGGACCGTGCGGCGAAAACCAAGGCTGTTTACTCAGGTCAATCACATGGATCATCCCCGGCAACTCGTATGGGAACTCGCTGTCCTCACACAGGAAGTACACCTCATCGATATCGCTGTTGCAGATAACGCTCTTTGCTGCGGCTGCCATGTGCGGGTACATATTCCTCGTGCCTACATATACCGCCGTTTTTAACGGTGTATCACTCATGCCTCGACCTCACGTATTCCCTTACCACGACCTCAACTACCTCCGAGATACTTATCCCTGACCTCGATGCCGTGTTTATCAGCCAGTTATAGATGTCCTCAGGTACATTGACCTTCAACGGGATGCCACCCCTGGAACTATGTCGTCTATCGCTAAACCTGATAACCATATCGCTATCCTGTCTATCCTGATTATTGCTATGTGTCTATTGTTTATTCATTATCTATCCCCTTGCTATTTACCCCTTTTTGTTCCCGGAGTTGTGGAGGGGGGTTACTGGCCGCGGTTCCGGTTTGCCAGCAGACCCCCGGGGCCTGGCCAGGGCACGCCCGGCGCCGCCTCCGCTTCAACTATTCGTGAAACAATAGTTTTGCGAACACTTCAACTTTACGCCCTAAAACGTTAAAAGCCTTATAAATACGCCGTTTCTGCGCCCTGTTGGTCAATTATTCGGACGGTATAACTACGTCCTGCGGTCCGTCATTCTGTGCACTTTGCACAACGCCAGGCCCCGTCAAGCGCGGGAGCGCTGCTGCTGGTAACGCTTGACGCCGTGGCGCCTGATCCCGCACGCCTGGCATATTCCACCCGTGCCGGTGATTCAATGCTCCTAATATTGCAACGGGATTCCGTTTTCCGGATGTTAAAATATCGCTTAAACTTCCCTCGTTGGCTGCTTTAATTTTTTGCGCCAAAATAACGCCACGGGAGTTACTTCTATACATCGGATCATCACTATTACCATGAAGCCAGGAATTATACATAGACTGTTGAACATTAATTAAATAACAATAACCATAGGAGGATACTTCTTTATCGTATACAGAACAGAGATATATATAATAATCAAGGATACCGTCCAAAAGATCATAATCAAAAGATCCGTTATTCGTGTATATAGTCGTTCCGGGCGTAGTCATATAAGGCGCAGCTTTTAGGCCTTTACGGTCCCCGAAAATAGTTTTACCGCAGTGCATCATAGCGGCGTTAAAGCGTCCTTGCGTGGCGGCAGTTATAGCCGCGTCCACCTTTACCAGGTCGGCGGCGTCGTCCTCCGGCATGAAGCGCATAAAGAATGTATGTAGCTCTTCGTCTATACGGTTGCTATATACTATTAGTTTTTCTTCTGTTGTGCCTTTAATTATTTCAGCCATATATACCGCCCTCCTCCGCGCGGAGTATATCATGATGCTATAGACGCAAAAAGGCCGGACCGCAAAAAGCGCGCGCCATGCTGGCCAGGGAGGCGGGATCTCCTGACCGGCTGCGCCTGATCCGCTGCGGACCGTCTCCGGATCTGCTGCGCAGCACAAAAAAAGACCGGCCCCGAAAAAGGACCGGCCCGACGTAGATGTGTACTATTTTGCGCAGGAGTATATGTGTTTACTTTTTCCCCTTCGCTTTTTCTAATTTTTCAATTTCAGATAATACGCACTCTTTTATAAATGCTCCTTTACTTTCAAATCCTAATTGTTTGATCCGGTCCCCGGTACCTGCCGGGAAAACAACGTTTATTCTATCGTTGGCGCGTGTATACCGTTTTGCCGCCTCCCGCCGTTGTTCGCGTTGCTTTTCTGTATATTCTGCCATATTAAAAGCCCTCCTTTGCTGATTATACAATATGTGTGTTCTATCTGTCAATATGTGTGTATGATAATTTTGTACAATATATGTGTGCTATATTTGTGTGTTTTGTCAATTGTATGTGTGCAACATATTTGATATCATAAGTACAACAGAAAACAAACAAGCGGCGGAGCCGCAGGAGGTAAAACAATGTTAAAGGAGATCAGAAAAGCACTTGAAGCGCAGGCGGGCCGCTCCGCGTGGGAGCGCGGCGTTATCACATACGCCGGTATGATTTTAGACGTTATCGAAGAGCGCGCCAGCTATGAAGGCGCAGAACCTGCGGACCGTGCCGCGTTTATCAGCTACGCGTTAAACGGCGCAGAAGTAACGGACCGCGCCGGGCGGCTGGATCTTTTCCGTAGCTGGACCTGCGCCAGCGAAGGCGGCTGCTATCTGATTTATAACGCCGATATAGCGGAAACACTTTGCACGCCGTCCGAGCTGAAAAAGACGCGCAACGGGGAGCGGCGCCCGAATAGCCGCGAAGATTGGATTGACGTTCAGGCGCGTGCACTGTTTCAAGCTTGCAACCGGTTATTAAAGATCCGCACCGCGGTTTTAGCGGACGCCGTAAAGGCTGCGGCGGCGGACCTGGACAACGTAAAGACGGAGACGGGCGCGGCGTGACCTGCGCCCCGGCCAAAAAAGGAGGAGAAAAAGATGATTTTAAGATATTTCTTTAATGAAGTTCAGTATCAAATCGAATATGACGCGCAGCATATTATTTTCACTAACTGCGACAGCGGCAAAAAAACCGCCGTAAAGGTTTTAGACTCCGCAGATTTTACATGGAAGTTGAACAAAAAAAGTATAGCCGCAGCGGGCGGCGCGCGTGGTCTTTTCTGTTTCTTCGGCGATGCAATAAAGGCGGATTTTATGACCGCCTATATAAACCGCACAATAGCATTTTACGGCGCGTAAAGCGACAGCCTCCGCGGAGGACGTCCGCCACAACGGCGGGCCGGGATCGACGCCCGGCGGAGGATATCCGGCGCAGGAGCGCCGAAAAAATGACGGTCAAGGCCGCACGGGACCGGCAAAAGATTAGCGGCAAAAAATCAATAATTAATAATCAATAGCCAAAAATCAGGAGGTAAAAACAATGTCACGTTATACGGATATGATCAGGAGCACGGCGGCGGAGATTTACGCGGAGACGGGCGCGCCGTCTGTTGTATCGATTAAATATGACCGTGGCTCATTCAACGGTAACATGCCGCAGCTTTTCCCGCTGGCGGCTGGCGATATGAAGCGCGTGTTTTCTATCCTGGACCGCGTGCCGGATTATAACGACGCCCTGACCGCGGCGGAGACGATCCGCACGTTTTGCGCGGATATGATCAGGATATATAAAGACCTTGAAAAGAGCCACGGCACGCCGGACGGTAAAACGTTCTGCGCGGCGCAGGTAAAGCGCTTTTCGGAAAATGTTAACGCCGTTGCGGACCGTTACGGGCTTGAACACGTCGACGTTGAAAAGGCGCCCCGCATGAAGTCGGCACCGGTATTTGTGCTTGAAAGTGACAGTGTCACGGGCGCGCCGCGCGTGGCGTGTTACGACGGGAAAAAGTTTGATAAAGGCGGCCGGACCTGGCACGTATACGGCAAAAAGTGCGGACGAAAGACAACTTATCATATTACAGATCCAGCCAGCGGGCGCCGCGTTACTACGGTTGATAAAGCCGGCGCGGCGGCCGGAGTGCTGACCGGGGAGCCGTTAAAAAAGACGCTTGAATTTTTCGAAACGGCAGAATACGCGGATATGTGCGCGGAGTTTAGCGCCCTCCTCCGCCAGTCCGAATACGCGTATATGATCGACGACGCCAGCCAGGCGCCGCAGGAGGCCACAACGGCCACGGAAACGGCCCCGGCGCAGCCCTCCGCAGAAACGGCCACGGAGGCACCGGAAACGGCCACAACGGCCACGGAGACGCCCGCGGCTG
>JAFUXZ010000156.1 GCA_017470795.1 Paludibacteraceae bacterium | reverse complement strand
CAATTGCCTGTTTGACGCACCCATTTTTTTGCACTCTTCTCTGTCCATGTAGTCTGAGCCACCAGAAGAGTGGGAATGAAGGCTAACAGGAGGATGATGCGCTTCATGTCTGTTGGTGTTTTTGTATATCTGACAAAAAAGCGGACGTGTCGCATCGACACATCCGCTTGTCTTACATAAATCTGACGATTACTTTTGAATCTTCATGGCCCCCTTCACGCCTTCAACGCGAACAACATATACGCCGTTGATGAAGTCGGTCATATTGATGTTTTCTGCTGATGCGGCAACAACTTTTCCAAGAACGTTGTAAACGGTTACGTTCTTGCCGTTGGTGATAATCTCGCTGCCATTGTAGTAAACTCCACTCTGAGCCATCACGTCAACGATGCCTGAACCACCAGTAACGAGGTTTGCACCGTACAGATAGATTGAGTTAACCGGGTATTCAATGTTGACAGTACCTGCTGCAACACTCACTTCGATTACGGGATGGATTTTTGTGTCTTTGTCACTGATGGTTACAGTCACAGCATTGTCTTCCAGAAGAATCTGATTGTAGAGTTCTGTACTGTTCTGTGAAAGAATGATGTTGCGATCCGTTGCACTTGACGAGCCTGTACGAGCGAAAATCTGGAGTTTACCAGCTTCCGGAATAGTGAGTGCCAAAGCGTTCTTTGCATTTGACTTACCACCGGTTTTCAGGCGATACTCAAACTTCTGATAGTTGTCTGCAGTACCAAAGAAGGCATTGTTTGCGTCAATTTCAAGCTTGCTTTCATCGGTGTCAGTCACAGTCAGAACGAAACCACCGGCATTGTAAGTCTTGCCGTTGAGCGAACCTTTGGCTGCTATTTCACTAAATGTAATCGTGTTGTCAGCTGCAAATGCATTCGAAGCAAATGCGCTTACGGCCATGGCGGCCACTGCAAAGAGGAAAGATTTCTTCATAATGTATTGTTTTAAGAATGATGTTAAGTCCATTTTGAACATCGCAAAGATAGTACCATTTTTGGGCTGTTGCAACAATTTTCTGTTGTATTTTGTGGATTATCTGACAAGATGGAGGGCTGATAGGGTATATTCAGGAGGGACTTGGGCAATCTTATTCGTGTTTCTTTCATGGGAGACAGCATGATAAGTGGGTGCATGCAGTCATGGTTATGGTGAAGAAGTGTGGTAAATTTCAGTGAAGACTGTTGGGCGGGAGATGTATAGCGACATGCTTTCTATCAATTATGTTTTATTACCCATATAGAGTAACAGACTTCAGTGGTGTATGCAGATTTGTTATGAGTTCATTGTGCGAAGTCATTCTCTTTTCCTTCTTTGGACATCTACGGAGTGAAATCTCTTGATACCACCACAGAAAAATCGCATCTTTGCACAAATGAAGCAAGTAGGTATATTTTCAGGTTCATTCAATCCAGTACATTTGGGACATGTCTTGTTGGCTCAGACAATCTGTCGAGAAGCCGCATTAGATGAAGTGTGGCTTGTCGTGAGTCCACAAAATCCGTTGAAGCAGCAGGCTGACCTCGCAGATGAGCAGCAACGTCTTCAAATGACGCGTATTGCGGTGCGCGGTATTCAATGCTTGAAGGCATCGGATGCAGAGTTTACAATGCCACGTCCGTCTTATACGTGGAATACGCTATCATCCCTGCGCAGTCAGCACCCGCGTACACGCTATCATCTCATTATCGGGTCTGACAATGCCGCCTTGTTTGATCAATGGCGCAATTATCAAGACATTTTGGCCAATTTCCCGATTATTGTATATCCGCGTGAAGGTGATGATATGCAGGCTGTCACTGCCCGCTATCCAATGATGCGTGTCATTCAGGCTCCTCTGTTGCCAATCAGCTCTACGCAGATTCGAAATATGTTGCGTCAGGGACAAGATACATCACAATGGCTTCATCCGCGTGTACTTCAGTATATCAGGTTGCATGGGCTCTACTTACAAATGTGACGGCCTGATTACGCGTCGGTTAAGATGAGTGATCTGTCCTGCTGCAAGACTTGTATTAACCTCAATGCATCTGCAGAAGATGCGGCATTGACTTGTGTGCAGGGGACAGATTGATAGCATACTGTCAGTAACGTTGAATTTCAGTTCTGTATCCATGTTGAAGGTGCATGTCAAGCCTGTGTTCTGCGGCATAAGCCTTATTCAAAGACAGATTTTTTTTTTGAGAGAAACTTGTGCGACAAAAAAAAAGTCGTACATTTGCAGCGTAATCGCAATTGCCTTATGGCGTAATGGTAGCGCAGCGGATTCTGGTTCCGTTAGTCTGGGTTCGAATCCTAGTAAGGCAACAAGGAGCGAGGGCTTGAATTTCTTCAAACCCTCGCTCCTTGTTATATACGTGTCTATCTGCCGTGATAGTACGCGTGTATTTCTTTTCGCAGCAATTATGCGTTGATTTTGCGCGTTATGTTCTCAATCAGATTGGCAAACTCGTTGTCAACAGTCATTTGGTCTGTTACAACGCTACATGCGTGCATGACCGTTGTGTGATTGCGTCCTCCTAATCGCATTCCGATAGTGGCATAAGGTTCCCCTGTGAGTGTCTTGGACAGGTACATGGCCACTTGTCTTGCATCGGCGATATGGCGCAGGCGTGATTTTGAAGATATTTCTTCAATGGTGACATGATAGAATTCACATACAACGTCACGAACTTTCTCTATAGAAATGTCTTTCTTTGTACGTACGATACGGCCGACCACCTGTTGTGCCAAATCCAAATTGATAGGAGTGTTAAGCAACGTGCTGTGTGCCATTAGAGACACCAGAACGCCTTCAAGATCCCGAATGCTTTCTTGTACGTTCTGGGCGATGTATTCAACGACTTCATCGCTGATTTCTAACCCATCCCGATAAATCTTGCTGCGTAAAATATCACGCCTCAAATCACAATCGGGGCGATCCATATATGCAGAAAGTCCCCATTTGAATCGAGTAAGGAGTCGTTGCTCAATACCGGCTAGTTCCATCGGTGCACGATCGCATGTAAGTATGAGTTGCTTTCCTGCAAGGTGCAGATGATTGAATATGTGGAAGAATGTATTTTGTGTGGCCGTCTTTCCTGCAAATTCGTGTACGTCATCAATGATTAGGACATCAATCGTCTGATAAAAATTCAGAAAATCATTGAGAGTGTTGGCACGGACAGCTTCAGTATATTGCTGTTGGAATGTCGCAGCAGAGACGTAGAGGACTCTTTTCTCCGGGTGCAGTTGCTTGGACATGATGCCGATGGCATTGCCTACATGCGTCTTGCCGACTCCTGATGGCCCGTACAGAAAGAGTGGATTAAAAGCGTTGTTCCCCGGATCGTTGGCAATGCTGATACCAGCCGTGCGTGCCAATCGGTTGCAGCGTCCTTCAACGAATGTGTTGAAGTTGTATGACGGATTGAGTTGTGGATCTAAATCAGGGAGTTCAACGCGCTGTGGGTGATATACAGGACGTTGATTCTTGATGACAGGTGCCTTGAGGGGAACTCCAGCAACGTGCTGACTCGGGATTTTTGCACCAGCCCCGGAGGTCTGATCTATGACGACGCTGTATTCGAGTTTCGTCCCAGGACGGATAACACGATAAATCACTCGCCGCAGCAGGTCGACATAGTGCTCTTCAATATATTCAGCGAAGTATTGACTGGGAACGCGCAGAACGAGAACACCATTCGCATAGTTCACCGCAGTGAGCGGCGCAAACCATGTATTGTAAGCCGATTCTGTGATGTTGTCACGGATAATAGCTTGACATTTATTCCAGTATTCTTCGTGTTTCTCCATTTTCGAAAAGAGGCAAAAAAAGTGAGGTCGGCAACCCAACCTCTGGTGTGTTTTTGCAGTGCAAAGATGTGCCTTTTTTTTTGTTCTGTAAAACGTTCTCAACTCTCGTTGCGGCAATTCTTTGTAAATGGGTAATTGTCAAAGTATTGCGTTTTTATTGTTGATAATCAGTGATTTGCGATTTGTTAAAGATTGTTATATACGCTGATTTTCAGTGAGATAGATATGTCGGTAATCGGGTTGTGGGCTACAGAGGGAAAATGTCTCTTTATGGCTGTGGGGCTGAAATAATCAGCGTTCACCCGATATGGTGGTGCTTTTTCTTGTATTTGAATGAATTTAATTAACGAACATAAATGAGGGGCAGATGCAATGTCTCACAGAAGGACAAATCGGGATTTTTCGTGTGTTGATGCGGCTTTGTGCTGAATTGAGGGGCAATGATGGCCGGGACTTTTTTGAAGGTTCATAACTCAAAATATAGGCTTTGTGCGTATGTTTGTTGACATCTGTACCTGCTATATGATGTGGGCTGTTGACTTCTACTCTGTGTATTGAGAGTGTGTAGGGTTGATTGTTGTTTCGGAAGGGAGAAAAAGGAACGGCTCTCAAATAAGGATTTGAGAGCCGTTCTGATTGATTAAAGAACTGTTATGGCAGTCTTATTCAGCCTTCTCTTCGTTGGCTTTCTTTGCCATGTTTTCGAGCGTAGCAGCATCCATTTCGGCCTTCAGAGCGGAGAGTGCTGAAAGGTCACCGAGCGTTGTTTTCTCAAGCTGTTGCTGTGCGGGTTGTTCTTCTTTCTTCGAATGGCGTGGCTTGCGTTCTGCATCGTTAGCCCGTGGCTCTTCATAGGTGCGCAGGTGTGAAACGACGATGCGTTTTGAGTCTTTGTTGAACTCAATTACACGGAACTCGAGTTTTTCTCCAACCTTCATCGGGGTACCATCCTGCTTGGCCATCTGCTTGGTGGGGCAGAACCCTTCAACGCCATAAGGCAGTGCGACAATGGCTCCT
>JAFUXZ010000155.1 GCA_017470795.1 Paludibacteraceae bacterium | reverse complement strand
TGTGTGGCCGATGCGGTATCCGTGGTTGACGTACACGGCCCAGTACTTATGTGCCGTGAGTGCGTCCTGCAGGCGCGTGGAGGCGTCTTGCGGCTGCACTTGGTCGGAGAGTTGGTCGGTGTCGGTGAGGCCTCCGTTTTCGTGTACGGAGAGGTTGTTGAGCATGGCGGCGGCGCTGACATAGTAGCGGGTGCCGTTGTAGGAGGCGTTGAGGCTGCCGTTGAAGTTGCGGCCCGACTGGTGGGCGTAGGAGCCTATCGGGGCCATGTAGTTGAGGGTGATGCCGTAGCCGATGCGTCGGTTGGCGTTGCCGGCAAACATGAAGCTGACCTGGTCTTCTTTGCGGTAGGTCTTGCCGCCGGTGCGCCACGTGATGTTGCTGTAGGGGGTGCGGGTGTTGTAGTAGACGATGTCCTGCGGTGTGAGCAGGTAGGGCGTGAAGGCGTCGGAGAAGATCAGCCCGGTCTTGCTCTGCCGGTCGAAGTAGATTTTGGACTGCAGGGGTGAGAGCAGGTTGCCGTTGTAGGTGTAGTCGATGGAGTGCCGGTGGATGGCGTCACGCTGCATGTAGTTGAGGTAGGCTGTATCAGGGGCTGTGGTGTCGGCCCGTGCGGTGAGCCCCTGCAGGGTCCATGCGTGTATCTCGTGCCTGATGTTCTTGGTCTTGACGGTATGCGTCCCGGCAGGGTTGTCGGTCTGTTGCTGCGCCCGGAGCAGGGGGGCGGCAGCGAGCAGGAGAAGACAGGCGATGATATGACGGACGGAGTGGTGCATAATAGGGTGCAAAGATAGGGGTTTTCTGTCATTTTCTCATCTTCAGGGCGATGAAGAGGGCGGCAATGAGGATGAGCAGGGCGCAGAGGGGGCGTCGGAGGGAGGAGCAGCGCGGGGTGCGGCCGGTGCTGACTTGCTGCCGGAGGGTGTCGGTGCGGCAGATGTAGACGGTGTCGTGCTGCAGGGTGATGCGCCGGTCGTGACGGGTGTGCCAGCGGTCGATACGGATGGTGTCGTGCTGCCGGTCGATGATGACGGAGTCGGCTCTGATGATGTGCAGGGTGTCGACGGTGTGCAGGGTGTGTATGATGGTGTCGTGCCGGCTGTGGAGGGTCTGCAGGGTGTGCCGCTGGGTGTGGCAGGCGGTGAGCAGGAGGGCGGGCAGGAGGAGGCGGAGGAGGTGTTTCATAGGGCCGGTCGGGGTTGTGCTTCGCCGATGAGGCCGTTTGCGAGGGCTTCGGCGAGGCGGTCGAGGATGTGTGGCTGCCGGAGCATCAGGCAGTCGTCGCGGTTGTCCATGAAGAGGTTTTCTGTCAGGCAGGCTGCGAGGGGGAGGTCGCGCAGCAGGGCGAGGGGTGCGGTCCAGTAGGGGTGTGCGGGGCCGGGGCGGCGGATGCTGAAGCAGGCCTGACGGACGGCTTGGGCAAGCTGCGTGGCCAGCCGGATGTCGGCAGGCTTGGCGTCGGTGTGAAGGTAGACCGACCAGCCGCGGGCAGTGCTCCAGTGGCTGCCGTCGGCGGCGGCATTGCAGTGGATGGAGATGAGGCGGACGTCCGGGGCGCCCAACCGGGCGGCATGCTGCATGATGCGCCGGCGGCGGGTGCTGATCGGGATGTCGTCGTCTTCGGGTACGAGGAGGGCGGCCGGTTCTCCGGCCTGTTGCAGCAGGGTGAGGAGGCGGCGGGCGAGCTGGCGGTTGACGCGCCATTCTTCGACGCTCCCGTCGGGGCTGCGCTTGCCACGGGTCTGACGGCCGTGTCCGTTGTCTATCAGGGTGAGCATGGTGTGGGTGCGGGTGTTGGTGAGGGGGTTGATGATGTGGGTGTGTGAGGGTGATGTGCCGGATGTCGGCCGGGCTTCCGCAGGGTCTTCAGTGCTTGTATTTGTAGTCGATGCCGATGACGGTGCCGGCGAAGGTGAGGATCTCGCCGAAGGCGGCAATGACGCTGGGGTCGATCTGGCCGGTGGGCGGGACGATGAAGGAGACGGTGAGCATCAGCAGGCCGAACAGGGTGATGACGGCGGCGATGATGAGTTTCATAGTTGAGGTGTCTGGAGGGTGTTGGACGGATGATGGCGTGGTGTGCTGCGGTGCGTCGCAGGGCGAAGGGGCTGCCGGAGGAGCGGGGCGACCGACAGACATGCCGGGTGTGCAGCGCCGGGCAGGGGCAAAAAGGAAGGAGCGGGGCAGCAGGCCCGCTCCTTCAGTCAAGGTTTAGGTTGCGTCGGGCTCAGGCGGCATCGACAACGTTGTCACCGATGGTCGAGCGGTTGTCTTCCTGCCGGGTGTCTGACGGGTTGTCGTCTGACGTGTCGTCGGCCGGCGGGGTGGTGTCGGTGTTGTCGTCGGTGTCCTGCTGACCGGCATCGTCGGCCTGACTCTTGCCGCCTTCCTGCTTGAGGGCAGCGCGGTGCTGGCGTACACGCTCGTTGCTGTAGGCCACGTGTCCCATCACGGCTTCCGCCAGGGTTTTGGCTTTGGTGCTGGGGCCCATGGCGATGCCCTGTATGTAGGCCAGCACGTTGTCGTTGATGTAGCGGATGAGGTCGGCAGCGAGCCGGGTGGCGTTGGGTCCCTGCTGGGCGCGTGCCACGGCGTTGCGGTGCATGAGCAGTTCGATCTCGACGAGCTGGGCCGTGAGGCGGTCGATGTCGGTTTTGAGTGAGCCGATCTTCTCCATGGCGCTCTTGGCGGCATCGGTCTTGAGGTCGCTCAGCAGGGCGTGGATGTAGGCCGTGGAGCGGTTGATGTTTTTGTAGAGCGAGGTCATGTCGAAGTGACGGCTGAAGATGTCAAAGAGCGTCTCGCCGGCCTGGCGGATGGTGTCGTCGGCACTCAGGGTGGCGTTGAGCAGCTGGTAGCGGATGCGGCGCAGGGTGATGATGCGTGCTTTATGGCTGCTTTCGAGGGCCACATCGGCGCGTTCGCGGTTGAGCGCATCGGCCAGTGCCTGGTGCTGCTGTTCCATCTGCAGGATCAGACCGTCGAGCGTCTCGTCTTCAATCTCGGAGGCTGCATAGGTCTGGGCGATGGCACCGCTGAGGGTGTCGACGAGGGCGACCTGGGTGTGCGACAAAATTTTCTTGTTGTTCATAATCGTGTGTTTGAAAGGTTAAAAAATAGGTGCTGCAGATGCTTTTGCATGCCCGGGATCTGCACCGCCGGGGTCAGTCAGTCGAAACAGGCCTGTGTTGTCTTGGTTGACGATGCAAAGATAAGTCAAGTTTCTCGGATTGGCAAATGTTTTTGTTTGTTTTTGACGATTTTTTTCGCTCTTTCGGGTGCATCCCGCTACTGATGCCGCATGGAGCCTGCACCGGGAGCCGTCGGAGCAAAAAGAGCGGCACCCCTATCCGCCCGACGGTGCAGCAAAATCTGTCCGTTGCCACACGAGCTGCCGCTCGTCCCACACGTCACAGGTCAGCTGCATGCGCCGGCAGTCCTCGACGTCGGCATAGAGGCCCTTCTCCTTGGGGATGAGGCGCGCATAGCGGCCCACGGGGAAGCGTCTGTACTGGCGGTAGATGCTGTCGTAGGTCAGGGTGCGCAGGCTGCCGGAGGAGGTACGCAGGATGTCGGCCGCGGGAGCGGATGTCGGCAGGTTGGGCAGACCGTTATGCTGCCACGCCCGGAGGTTGTTCTGCCAGTCGGTGATGCGGCGGCCGTTGGCACGCACCCAGTTGCGGTCGGCATAGTAGGCATACCAGCGGTCGGCATTGACGCTGAGCTGCATCTGCTGCACGAAAGCCCGCGCCTGCTCGACGGTGCAGGGCGGAGCAAAGCCCGCACCCTCCTCCGGCAACGACCGCCCCACCTGCCGCGAGGCCACAGCCGACGGCCGATGCTCCGTCTTTGTTTCCGACATCTGCGAGCCTGCCGATGACGCACTGATTTTTGTTCTTGACACCTGCCGATCTGCCGATGACGCACCGGCTTCTGTTCTCATGCCCAACGGATTTACCGATGACGCACCAGTTTCTGCTCCCACGCCCTGAATCCTTGAAGATGACGCACCAGCCTCTGACGCAGACACTTGCATTCCCGAAGATGACGCACCAACTTTCGTTCTCATGCTCAACGGATTTGCCGATGACGCACCGACCTCTGACGCAGACACTTGCATTCCCGAAGATGACGCACTGGCTTTCGTTCTCAGGCTCTGCGAGTCCGAAGACGACGCACCGGCTTTTGTTCTCATGCTCTGCGGATTTGCCGATGACGCACTGGTCTCTGACGCAAGCACTTGCATTCCCGAAGATGACGCACCGACTTTCGTTCCCAGGCTCTGCGAGTCCGAAGATGACGCATCAACTTTCGTTCTCAAGCCAAACGGATTTGCCGATGACGCACCGGTCTCTGACGCAGGCACTTGCATTCCTGAAGACGACACACCAGTTTCTGCTCTCAAACTCTGCGAGTCCGAAGACGACGCACCGGTCTCTGTCCCTACCCCATGCCGCCCTATGGGCATCACATCGGCGCAGGCTTTCAACCTCTGCTGTTCAGAACAAAAATCATCGGATGATGCCGACGACGACGATGATGCAGGGCGTCTCTTTTGTGCAGCGTCAGCTGCTTTTTCTTTTTCATTTACCTTTTCCTTTTCCTTTACATTTTCATTTTCGGCATGCGTTTTATGCGTTCGCATCTTGTCCGCAGTGAGCGACGGGGAGGCCAAAGGCTTTAGGGCCGTAGTCGGCGAGGGCTGTGATGCAACGGCACGGGCAGGGCACGGTGCAACAGGTGGCGCAGCAGTGACCGAAGGAAGGGCGGCCGGCAGGTCCTGCTGAGGAGTCACGGCGGAACGCTCCTGCCCGATGTGTGCCGACGATCTTGCAGTGGCACACGCACTGACCGTCACCTCGTCTGCCGTCGGCTCACTGCCCGACAGCGCACCGCAGCCGGCAGCCGGCAGATCGTCCGTCTGACGCACTTTTTCTATGCCCACAGCCCCCGTTTTCTTGCTTGCTGACAGCACAGATGCGCCAGAATCTGCAAGTGTTGGGTCTGATACTGATACAGCTGCGGCAGAATTTGCAAGTTTTTGGTCTGATGACAGCACAGATGCGGCAGAATTTGCAAGTGACTGGTCTGATACTGACACAGTTGCGGCAGAATCTGCAAGTGACTGGTCTGATGCCGATACAGTTGTGTCAGAAGACACAAGCGACTGGTCTGCTGACGCGGCGGACATTTTCTGCTTTGCCGGCCGGCGGCGGGGCGGGGTGACGGCAGCGGCAGGGGCTGCGGAGGATGCGTCCTGCGGTGCGTCGATCTTGCCCCAGCGGCGACGCGCCGACTCGGAGCATTTCTGCCGCCGCAGGGTGTAGGCCTCCTCAAGGGCATCGAGGTCGACACGGATGAAGGCAAACACGTTGCGCGCCGCTGCCGACAGGGGCGGCACGATGCCGGTCTGGGCGTAGCCGATGATGGCTTCGTAGAGCGCCAGCCGGTCGGCCGGACACAGGTCGGTCTGGTGCAGACTCTGCTGCCAGCTGAATTTAAACACAAAACTGATGCGGTCCGTCATGCTGCAGCCTCCTTTCTGCCTGCACCACAGGCCGTCAGCCGTCCCGCCGACACCGGAGCCGCCGGCAGGGTGGCCGACGACGGGGCGATGGAGGAGTGAAATAGAGAGAAAATCATGGTTAAAGGTGTTAAAAAATGTTAAACCAACAGCACCGGCAAATTTCAATACTTTTTGCCCCTCAGGGCTGAGGATACATTTGTTTGGTTTCGTCGTGTCGCTGTCGGCGGCAAATGTACGAAACAAATGCTGATATGAGCAAATAATTTTTGCAACATGACAAAAAGTATTGACGTTTTCCCTCCCCAGTCGCCCATCAAGCAGCGCATCCTGGAGTTTGCCCGCCGGCAGGGTCTGACGAAGCGCGAGCTGTATGAGCGCACCGGCATCTCGCGGGGCACGCTGGAGTCGCCGTCGGGCATCACGGAAGACATCCTGATGAAGTTCATGACCGAATTTCCGCAGGTGAGCGTCGCGTGGCTCATCGAGGGCGAAGGCAGCATGATGCGCACCGAGCGCGCCGAACGGCACATGCAGGACCGCGTGCGCCTGCTCGACGAGCAGAACCGCGAGCTGCAGGACACGATCGACGAGCTGCGCCGGCATCGCATACCCCTCGTGACGGAGCATGTGGCAGCCGGATTCGGGTCGGCCGACTTCCTGATCCGCGATGACGACGTGCGCGACTACTACGTCGTGCCCCGATTTCGTGAGCGCAGGGCCGACTTCCTGATTGAGGTCAGCGGACTGTCGATGCAGCCCCGCTACAACCCGGGTGACATCATCGCATGCCGCATCCTGCACGACCGCACCTTTCTGCAGTGGAACCAATGTCACGTGATCGGCACGCGCTGGTCGGGCCTGATCGTCAAGCGCCTCATGCCCGGCAATGACGCCTCGACCATCATGGCCGTATCAGACAACCCCGACTACCCGCCCTTCGCCATCCCCACCGACGAGATCACCGGCCTGGCCGTCGTCGTAGGCACCATCGGAGGCGAATAACCCCTTCAAGGCACACACCCGCAGCACAACAGCATCACATGCCCCTCCACACCCTGACCGAACAGAAAATCGGCTTCGACGAGATACGCCGCCAGACGGCCGCCCTCTGCCTGGGCACCCTCGGACAGGCCTGCACCGCGCAAATCGGCTTCATGACCGACGCCGCACGCATCAGCCACAGCCTCGACAGCATCGCCCAGATGGCCGACCTGCTGAGCGACAGCTCCATCAACTTCCCGCAGGAAGCCTATCACGACCTCACCGAACCCTTCAGCCGCATCCGCACCGAAGGCCGGCGCATGGACCTGGCCGAGCTCAACGCCCTGCTCCACACCCTGCGCCTGACCGACCGCATGCTCCACCTGCTCCGGCAGGCCGACCCCGCACGCTTCGGACTGCTCACCCGGCTCACGGAAAACATCAGCCCCGTACGCCCCCTGATCGACACCCTCGACAGCGCCATCGACCCCTACGGCGAAATCCGCGACAGCGCCGACGACGACCTGCGGCACACCCGCCAGCAGATACGCGCCACACAGGCCGCCATCGCACGCACCATGCAGCACATCATGCAGCAGGCACGCACCGAAGGCCTGATCGAACAGGACGTCAGCCCCACCCTGCGCGACGGACGCACCGTCATACCCATCGCACCACAGCACCGCCGACGCCTCCCCGGCATCCTGCACGACGCGTCAGCCACCGGCAAGACCGTCTACATCGAGCCCGCCGAAGTCGTCGAGCAAGGCAACCGCCTGCGACAGCTCCACAGCACCGAGCAACACCTGATTGAGCGCATCCTGATGCGCCTCACCGACAGCGTACGCGCCTGCCTGCCCAACCTGCAGGCCACACAGCAGCTGCTCGGCACACTCGACATGCTCCGCGCACAGGCACTCATGGCACGACAGATGAATGCCATCCGCCCAAGACTCACCGACCAGCCACACATCAGCTGGCAACAAGCCGTGCACCCGCTGCTGCAGCAAAACCTGAACCGACAAGGCCGCAGTGCCGTGCCGCTCGACATCAGCCTCAACAGCCAGCAGCGCATCCTGCTCATCTCCGGGCCCAACGCCGGCGGCAAATCAGTGTGCCTCAAGACCGTCGCCCTGCTGCAATACATGCTCCAGTGCGGCATGCACGTACCCATGAGCCACACCTCCGTCACAGGCCTGTTTGACGACATCATGATCGACATCGGCGACGAACAAAGCATCGAGAACGAACTGTCCACCTACAGCTCGCACCTGCGCAACATGAAGCACTTCCTGCGCCACGCCACACCGCGCACCCTGCTGCTCATCGACGAGCTCGGCAGCGGGACCGAGCCGCAGATCGGAGCCGCCATCGCACAGGCCATCCTGCAACAGCTCAACACACAACAGACCTACGCCGTCGTCACAACACACTACAACGCACTCAAGCACTTCGCACAAGATGCCGACGGGATCCAGAACGCCGCCATGCTCTACGACCGCAGCAGGCTCCAGCCCCTGTTCAAACTCCAGACAGGACGACCCGGAAGCTCGTTCGCACTCGAGATAGCACACAACATCGGCCTGCCCCGCAACATCATCGACGAAGCCACACGGCTCGTCGGCACCGACTACGTCGACTACGACCGTCACCTGCAGGACATCGCAAGAGACAAACGCTACTGGCAGCAGAAAAGACAACAGATACACCAGCAGGAAAAACAACTCGAAGAACAGATCAGGCAATATCGCGAACAGATGCAGAACATCCGCGACACACGCCGACAGACCATCGCACAAGCCCAGCAAGACGCGCAACAGCTGCTGCAACAGACACACGCCCTGATCGAAAACACCATCAGACGAATCAAAGAAAGCAACGCCGACAAACAAGCCACGCAACACGCGCGCCAGAAACTCCAGAACCGCGAACAGAACCTGCAGCGCGCCATCGACAACGACCGCCGCCGGCAAGAACGCCAGCACACACACACCGCCGCCACGTCAGACAACACCCCCGCCGACGCCCTCACACCCGGCGGATACGCACTGATCAGAAGCCGCAACATCAGCGGACGCATCATGCAGCTCAACGCCACCAAAGCCACCATCGCCATCGGACAGCTCAAGACCACCGTCGACATCAGCGACCTGCAACCCATCACAGCCGCCGCCTACCGCCGCCAACACCCCGAGACACAACACAACCGGACCACCGGGCAGCTCAGCGAACAGCTGCGCGAACGCAAACTGCACTTCAGCCACGACATCGACGTGCGCGGCATGCGCGCCGACGAAGCCCTGCAGGCCGTACGCTACTTCATCGACGACGCCATCATGGTCCAGGCCGGCACCGTACGCATACTGCACGGCACCGGCAACGGCATCCTGCGCCAGCTCATTAGACAACAGCTCAACACCATCCCCGCCATCCACTTCCACGACGAGCACATACAGCACGGCGGAGCAGGCATCACCGTCGTCGAAATCGAATGACACACCACACACACGCGCACACCACACGCCACACACCCCCACGCTCCAAATAAAATGACTATCTTTGCAGC
>JAFUXZ010000154.1 GCA_017470795.1 Paludibacteraceae bacterium | reverse complement strand
TCGTCGGAGAGTACAATAAACTCATCCTTGACCGTATGAAGCTCAGCCGCTCTGCCACGGACAACAGCCCTGTGATTGTGCAGACCGACGAACGTCTTGCTACAATGCGTAGCAGCCTGCACGAGAGCATCCGTAACATCAAGGCAGGCATTGACATCACCAAACGCAATGCTCAAAACCGCGATCGACAGTTCGTTAACCGTATCAAGAACGTACCTACGCAGGAGCGCGAATACGTAGAGATTAAGCGTCAGCAGCAGATTAAGGAGACGCTTTACCTGTTCCTGTATCAGAAGCGGGAGGAGAACGCGTTGGCTCTTGCGAGCACAGTTCAGCCGGCCAAGACAATCGATCGTGCTGACTATGACCGCAAGCCGGTGGCTCCGAAGAACATGACGATTTTGCTGATTGCTCTTCTGGCAGGATTGGTTATCCCTGTGGCTTTCTTGTTGGTGTATGATCTGATTTTTGACCAGGTGACGGATAAGAAAGACTTTACGACGAAGTTGAAGGCTCCGTTCGTCGGTGAGATTTCAAAATCGAAGTCAGAGTCACGCGTCGTGGTGGTTGAGAACCGGTCTTCGTCCATCAGCGAGCTGTTCCGTATGCTTCGTACGAATATAACGTTCATGATTCAGGGCAAGAAGTGTCCTGTCGTGGTTGTGACGTCGAGCTATACAGGTGAGGGCAAGTCGTTTGTTTCGGTCAATCTGGCGGCTTCGCTGGCTCTGATGAACAAGCGCGTGCTGCTCGTCGGGCTGGATGTCCGCAATCCGAAGCTGGCGCACTATCTCGAACTGGATCGGACGGGCCATCTGACGGAGTATCTTGCCGGCGAAGATCTGGAAGATGAGCTGCTCGTTTTCCCGACCAGTGTAAACGAGAATCTGTTTGTCGCACCGGCTGGGGCTGTTCCTCCCAATCCGGGAGAGTTGATCTTAAGCCAGCGTCTGGACGAAATCGTTGAGCGGTGGCGCTCGGAGTATGATATCATCATCATTGACTCTGCGCCGGTGGGTGTGGTATCAGACACGTACCTGCTCAACCGCCTGTCAGACATGACGCTATACGTTTCGCGTGCCAAGTACACACCGCGCTCATCGGTTGATTTTATCAACGAGCAGTATGAACAGAAGAAGCTGAACAACATGGCCTGTGTGCTGAATGATGTGGATCGTAAGTCGGTCTACGGAGGCTATTACTATTATAATGGCCGTCGTCGCAGCGGGAAGTATTATTCTTACATCAATGACTGACATGGTCGGCGGGCTGATGGCAGCCTGACCGCCAGTCTATGCATACAGCATGAGCGGCATCCTGGGTTCTTACTTGGGTGCCGCTCATGGTTTTGTGTGACTTCATTCCGTCGCGGGTGATCTTGCCCTGCCTGACTGTTCGTCGTCATCGTTCCGCGTCTTTCCGCCTGCCGTCGGTGAGGACGGTTATCCGGCCGCTTGACAGGCGGACGGTGTCAGACTGTGGGTGATGCGCGTCAGGCTGCTGTGTTCCCTCTGGACGGGCTTTATGGGTTCAGTGTGACGAGCGTACTGCCGCCGGAGGTCAGCGTGGTCTGGCCGTGATAGGTCATGGCCTGCGTCAGGTTGGCGGAAGAGCGGGTAACCATGACGCTGTACGCTCCGGGCTGCACACCTGTTGCATTACATTCTACGCTGCGCGGACAGATACAGTTGGCTGCTGCTTCGGCATGGTCGACAAGGTCAATGCGGATGGTCATGTCAGAAGTGTCGACAGTGAGTTCGCCCGTCAGTTCTGCTCCGCAGTGCTCATGAATCTCGGTCAGGCATGTCAGCATTCCTGCCGTGTCCAGTTTGAACATGAATGACATTCCGGGCGTTACGGCTTCGGCTTTCACCCCGAAAGAGCCCTCAGGCTGATAGCTGATGCATTCAGAAATGCGGACCTGTGTGCTGCGCAGTTCTTGTGGAGGGATGACCTTATGCAGGTCCCCGGCCAGAGTCAGTGTGCCAATCAACTGTCTTTCTGCGCCGTCCTTCCTGATGTTAATCCGGTAGGCGTATTCACCTTCGGGGAGTTCTGTCAGGCTTGCTTCTGATGACATCTGGCAGACGCAGTCCATCAGATTATCTTCGTTTGTGTTGTCGTCAATGTCAATCAAAATCGTCTTGTTTTCGGCGTCTAAACGGCAATTTGAGGTGAGCGACGCTCCGCAGTTGTATACGTCACTGTACGTAAGGGTCAGAGCCCCGTTGGCTGTGTAGTCGACAGTCAGCGATGGAATCAGGACGTTGGTCTCAGCAGCGTCAGCAGCGTCAATCTCGTTCTGGGCTGTGTTCTGACAACCGGTGTTAACGGTCTTCCCTGTTTGTGATGCAAGCGGTTGTGATACGCTTTTCTGACTTTCACATGCCGCCATCAGTGCGATGGCCGGCAGGAGTAACAATGTTTTCTTCATGCGTGTAGTAATTAAGGGGTTTGACAATAGTGTTCTTTATTCTAAAGATGGCGTGAACCCCTAATTACTGCGCAAATGTAGGCGGAAAAAGTTAAATTCTCAATAAGTTATCCGCAGTCCGACGGGCAGCTGTGGCATGACGGGGTGTGCTGTCCAGAGGTTTTCGGCTGCACGGCTGACCGGCAGGTGCCAGCAGGCTTCGGGCTGTGCATAGAGTTGCACGTGTCGGCCGACCTGCCATCCGACTCCGGCTCCAAGTGTGCATGACAGCCGCAGACGGTCGGTTGTCCGGTCCGCCGGACGTCTGAGGACGGTTTGTCCACCGACGACATAGTCTGTGTATGTCTTTGATGCGAAAGGTATGTCAACCCCGATTTCTCCCGACAGGTAGACGGACCATCGGCCGCGTTGCCACAGGTCGGTGTGCACACCCAGCGGGATACCGATGTAGCGGTACGTGTGCCGTGTATGCGTGCCGTAGTCAGTATTCCCGATGGTGGTAGCCGATGTCATACGCGTATATCGAAGACCGGTTTCCAGTCGGACGTGCGGATTGACCGACAGACTATATCGGCATTCGATGATGAGCGGCAGCTGGTGGTGATAGTTGGTGTTGATGCTGCCGTTGTTGTGTTGCGCAATCTGCATCAAAGCCTGCCGGAGTTCATAGTCCACGTCTGCATCGTCCGGCTCGAAGCCCGTGGTGAGCCGGCTGCGCATTTCTTCCCACGTCCCGCAGGAGACATAGTCTTCTATCCCGTTTTCACCATCAAGGGGCCTTTTGGCCAGACCAATGCTCGTCGGGATGGCTGCGGAGGCACTGTTTGTGGCAACGGCGAGCAGGCCGATGTGGTGCTGCACAGCCTTCTTGCCTCTGTCACTGTCGGTCTTCGTCGGCATGACGGCTTGCAGGAGGGTGCCCGGCTGTGCGTCATGGGCACACGACGAATCCCGGACGGCAACTCCGTCGGCTGTAAGTCCGGTCATGTCTGCATGGTCTGTCTGGCCAGTCGGCTCCGGGCTGCCTGTTGCTTCCGTGTCGTTGGTGACAAGGGCGTCGGTCTTCACCATGCCTTTCATCGTGCTGCTGCTGTCGGCTGCATGGAGCGGGACCGTCTCCGGCGGGTTGTCGCACTTGGCTTGGGCGGTGCGTACGCGGTTGCCCTTCGTGTCGCCGTCAGACTTGACGACGGGGTAGGGTTCTGCCTCCTGCAGCCCGGTGCTTCGGATGTCATCAGGGGTTGTGTGCGCCATGCGGGGGTGTTCCTGACACGGGAGCAGCGATGATGTCTCGCTCGTCTGTTGGCGTATCAGGTAGAATCCGATGCTTGTCAGCAGAATCAGCAGGAAGAGAGCCGATGTGCGTCGCCAGTCGCTGACCATCTGCTGGAGCAGCCGCCGTGCACGGAAGAGTTGCGACGAACTGCTTTTGGGATGAATGCCCAGCATCTGACCAATCTCCTGATGCGTCAGTCCGTCCAGCACATTGAGTTTGAATACCTCTCTGTAACCGTTGGGAAGGCGCTCAATCATTCGCAGCAGTTCGTCCAGCGGGGGTACGGGCTGCCCGCTCACGTTTTCGTCCAGTATGGCCTCAGAGGTGAGCTGCTCCATGCTGACGAGCCGGGCCTGCTGCTCAAGGTAGCGCAGTGACAGGTTGGTCATGATGCGCCGTATCCAGGGTTCTGTCTTGGCCGCATCATGCAGTTCTCCGATATGCGTATAGATTATCACGAACCCATCGTGCAGCAGGTCGGATGCCGCGTCTCTGTCGGGAACAAGTCGCCTGATCAGGGCCATCATCGGAGCAGAAAAGACCTCATACAGCCGCTCCTGGTCAACCCGGTTGCCGGATTGACAGCCACTGACGATGCGCGCTATCTCATCGCGGTTGTAGTAGGTCATGCAGATGCCTTCTTTGCTTTCTGGTCAATGAGCGTGTTAGGCAATAGATAGATACGCAAGGTGGAGAAATACTGCGTGAACCGAAAAACTTTTTTTCGGTCTTCACGCCTCCTGATGATCTGATGATGCGCAGACGGCCCGGAAGTCGCTCCAGAAGGTCGGATAGGACTTGCTGACCACACGTGCGTCGTCCATCATCAGAGATGCCCGACTTCCAAGCAGCGGGGCGATTGACATGGCTATGCGATGGTCGTCATGCGTGCTGATGGTTTGCTGATGCTCCGGTGTTTGTTTTCCCCCGTCGTAGCACAGCGTGTGATTCATGGTGTACAGTGAGTAGCCAAGCGATTGATATTCGTGAATCATGGCGTCAATGCGGTCACTCTCCTTAAAGCGGAGATTCTGCACACCGCTCAGACGGAACGGCCGGTTCATGCCGCAGCAGGCTCCGACGATGGCCAATGTGCTGTCAGGCATGGAGGAGCAGTCGGCTTCGATAACGGTGTCCGGCAGTGTCGTGCGTTGCCGGCAGATGCGTACTCCGTCAGGCATGGCTTCAGAGCAGACTCCCAGCCTTCGGAAGACAGACTCCGACAGCCTCTCGCTCTGCATGCTCTCCAGCCGCAGACCGCGCAGCAGCAGTGGCTGTGTGCCATGAAGCGCGATCCATTCATACCAATAGCCGGCTGCCGACCAGTCGGCTTCGACTTGTGTGTCCGATGGCTTGTAGCGTGCAGGCTGCACCGTGATGCAGTCCTGCCCGATGCTGACATCCGCTCCCTGCTGCTGCATGATGTGTCCCGTCAGCCTGATGTAGTCCATTGACGGGACGGGTGCATCAAGCATAATCTGCAACGGCTCGTCAAGACAGGGAGCAATGAGCATCAGTGCGCTGACGAACTGCGAACTCTGCCGGCTGTCGATGTGTATGGTCCCTCCGTGCAGTGTGCCCCCCTGGATGCGTAGCGGCAGATGCGCCTGCGGACCTGTAGCCTCAATCTGTGCCCCTAGCTGGCGCAGAGCCTCAACGAGCGGCGACATCGGCCGTTGCAGCATTCGTCCGCTGCCGGTCAGCACATGCAGCCCCGGACGCAGTGAGAGATATGCGGCCATGAACCGGGCAGCCGTGCCCGAAAGGCCGGCATCGCAATGACGCAGGTCACTGTTCAGACAGGCACGGAGTGTCTGTGTGTCATCACTCTCCGACAGATTGTCAATGCGCATTCCTTTGTCGGTCAGTGCGCTGATGACCACAAGTCGGTTGCTGATGCTCTTGGAGGACGGGAGTTGCAGAAACATGTTAAAACAAGAAAAGGGCAGACGCATATCTGCCCTCATGAATAATCATAAAAACTATGCCTGTCTGCGCGAATTGCGCCTGCGTTGGGCAACCCAGCGGAGGGCTTTCCATCCCCAGCCGGCCAACTGCCATGTACGGGCTGAGACGGCTGAGAACCTGTTGACTCCACTCATGAAATACTGAACGAGTCCGGCTGCCCGGTCGTATGGCTCACGGATATCTTCGACGTCGAGCCTGATCCGATTCTGTTGCGTGCGGAGTCGGTCTTGCAACTCTGCACGACGTTGTTGCAGATCGGCCAATGATGTGATGTTAGAAAAATCCTCTTGTCTCATGAATGTGTGGATGAATGGTCGTCTGTCTGTCCCGCAGGAGTTTCCTTCTTTTCAAATAAGATGGCACTCAGGCTGCGCAGCAAGGGTTCAAGGAACAATTTGCGCCGGAACAGGATGACGGCCGCCATGATAAGTAAGAACAACCCTCCGATAATCACCAGTGGAATGCCCCGCCCGCCAAAGATGGGGGCCAGCCATTCTGCAAGCGCCAGTGACAAGTACATGAATGCTGCCAGAATCATTGCCAGAGCAATGGCTCCGACAGCAATCAGGGTCAGTATGCGTGACAGCTTCTCGAGCAGCTCCAGCCGCAGCAGATCGAGCTGCATGCGCGCATACTCCTTGCTGTCGTCAATTAGCCTTTGATAGTTGCTCTCCATCACACTATGCCAAATGCTCTTCAGACACGATGTCGTCGATGGCTTCCTCGATGGTGCGCTTGCCGTTCAAGAAGCGGGTCTTGACCTTGTTTACGAATTCGTCAAGACGCTCTCTGTCCATGTAGATGCCCCGTTTACGCAGGTTGTCAACAATCTTCTGACGAGTCTCACTGCCCTTGTCGGGAGCAAACAAAAATCCGATGGCGATGCCTGCTGCCAGACCGCCGATTAACGCGATGAAGTTCTCTGTTTTCATAAGGCTTTCGATTGATTAAGTGGATATAATGTTTTTGTCTATGGTATTCGTTGATTGCCTGTCGTCGCCGGTGGTGAGTTTGACGGATGCTGTCTGTCCGGTCAGCCGGCAGGGGGCAAGACTGACGGGGGTCCATAGCGTGAGGGGCTCTCTCTGCCCGATGCGGACCGGGCGGGCATGTGCCGCAATGAACGTCCGGGCGTCTGTCGTCAGATCAAGTGGGGCGTTGTCTGTCCGCTCTCCGCTGACGATACCCTGCATAAGACGGGTGTCTTCCGGCTCGTAACAGAGGGCATCAAAACTTTCGATACGTTCCACGACGTGGTCGTGCAGATGTATCACGGCATGCTTTATCCATCCGCTTTCGGTCAGTATGAACGGTATCAGATAGCGCATGTTCTTTCAGTTAACGGTGTTGTTACATAAACCTTCTGCCGCGTCTTCTCTACTGATTCTTCAGAATCGGCACGTCGGGATGTTTCTGTTGCGGATATCGATAGGGCTTGCAGAGCATGTCGTGGGCCGGCGAACGCATTATGCTGGTGTCCGTCATGCTGACGGTCGGTATGTCATAACCTCTGAGCACGAAGTATTGCAGGTCGGCAATGTTGCTCTCAAGGTATTTCATGTCCTCCATGCGTTTGACCCGTTGATTCAACTCGTCCTGAACCTTGGCATACAGATTCTCAAACTGATTCGGATGGGCGGTGTAGTAGACGAGCGATGAGTCAAACTGTGCCTGCGTGATTCCATGCTTCTGAAGCACCCATTGGTAGTACGCATTGCGCCGTTGCAGATTGTCAGTCCCGGTGATACCCGAGGCCTGCATCATGCCTGAGGCGGTATGTATGTCGACCAGTACGTCGCGCATCTTTCGCGTTGACAAAATGTCTTCGTGCCTGTCGGCACACGTCGTCATGGCCAGCAAAAGTGTCAGCATGAGTGCGGCGCGCCGCACGGCTTGTTGCAGTCTCTTGTGTGTCTGTGCTTCGGTGTGCATGATGCAGCGGGCAGGTTTACGGACGATTTGCACTCAGAGCGTTGCCGACGGGTCTTCCTTTGTGTTGAGACTTGAGTCCATATCTTTTCGGAAGAAAAGAATCAGCATGAATACCGCCGTGGTAATTGCGGCATCGGCAATGTTGAACACAGGTCTGAAAAAGACGACATCACCGGCAGCATTGTTTATCAGCGGTAATTGTATCATGTCAACAACCTTTCCGCAGAAGAATGAGCCATATCCGCCGTCGGCCGGGAATAGGGTGGCGACTGATGTGAATGTGCTCTGGTCGAAGATGATGCCATAGAAAAGGCAGTCAATGATGTTGCCCACGGCGCCGGCGATGATAAGCGATAGGGTCACCAGATACCCTGTGCGTACAGTCTTCTGCTTCAGTAGGCGGTGTAAATACCAGGCGAGGAATACGACCAGAATGATGCGCAGCAGGGTGAGCGTCCATTTGGGAAGCCACTCCATGCCAAAGGCCATGCCCGGATTTTCGACAAAGCAAATCTTTAGAAATGGCAGGAGTTCAACCTGTTCGTCCAGCCTGAAGTTAAGTTTGATGTAAAACTTGACCGCCTGGTCAATAATCAGCACAACGGCTATCGTGAGCCCGATCCAGAGGCGTTGCTTGTCCTGTCTTTTCATTTGAGGCCCTGTTCTTTGGCTTCGATGCTGAGGGTGGCATGTGGAACGGCACGCAGGCGCTCTTTGGGAATAAGTTTTCCCGTGGCCCGGCAGATCCCGTAGGTCTTGTTCTCTATGCGCACTAATGCTGCCTGCAGATTCTGTATGAACTTGAGTTGACGCTGTGCCAGCCGGCCTGTCTCTTCCTTGTTAAGGGTCGAGGCGCCTTCTTCAAGTACTTTGAAGGTGGGGCTGGTGTCTCTCACATCGTTGCCTTCGGCGTTCGAAATGGCTTTACGGAGATGCTCGTATTCGTTCTGGGCTTTTTCGAGTTTCTCAAGTATCAGTTGTCTGAATTCCTCGAGCTCGGCGTCTGAGTAACGTGTTTTTTCTGTATCTGTAGCCATAAGTATAGGGATTTTATAAAAAAGGGAAAGCTGACTACATCGCACCGCTACGACCTCGTACCCTTGCTGCGGTCAAGCTCTGGGGGAGTTCCGAGGGAGACTGGTCGTGTAGGACTTTCCCACCGCAAAAGTAATGGTTTTTTATTGATTTTGCAAAGGTTTTGTTTTTTTTAGCACCGCGTTTCAGTTTGACTTCATAATAATGCAGACTGAAAGCGGAGGGAGATGTGGCTTGGGATGCGTTATGTATAGTGACGTTCCGGGGTTGTGTGTCTGCTGATAGCCTGCTGTTCAGCAGGTGAGGCGCGTGTGTCATGCCGTTGTGGTGACTGTCATGAGCGGCTGCCGGGCGGAGTGTACCGGTCAAGGGGAGGGGAGGAATACCTGTGGGCGTGGCGGATGCATATGCAGAGAACAAGACAGACACGCAAAGATGCGGCAGGGGCAACTCTTTGCGTGTCTGTCTTTGTCTGAGAAGAACCGGCATGTAGCCGTTTTCTGAACAATCATCTCCCGGGTTCAGCCGGGCGGGGCGTTTACTGCCGACTGATTTTTTTCGGCAGATGCATCCGGTGTCTTCAGCTGTTACATCCGCTCGGGCGATTCGATGCCGAGCAGCGACAGTCCTGTGCGCAGTACTTTGGCTACGTTGGCCGAAAGCATCAGCCGGAGTGCGCGTATGTCGGAGTCTGTCTCGCCAAGTATGCTGTGGTCGTGGTAGAACTGGTTGTACAGTTTGACCAGGTCGTAGATGTAGTTGGCGATGACGGCGGGACTGAAGTCTTGTCCTGCCTGCATGACAGCAGCAGGAAATTCTGCGAGCCGTTGGATGAGTTCCATCTCTTTGTCTGAAAGCTTGATGCTGTCAGCGATATGGCTGTAGTCAATCTGCTGCTCTTCGGCTTTGCGTAACACGGAGCAGATGCGGGCGTGGGCGTATTGGAGGAACGATCCGGTGTTGCCGTTGAAGTCGATGGACTCTTCAGGGTTGAAGAGCATGTTCTTGCGCGGATCGACCTTGAGGATGAAGTATTTCAAAGCGCCCAGTCCCACCATGCGGTTGACTTCGGCGCGCTCTGAATCGTTGAAGTCTTTCATCTTCTCGCCGGTGATGGCTGCTGCATTGTCGATCATGGCTTGGATCAGGTCGTCGGCATCGACGACGGTGCCCTCACGGCTTTTCATCTTCCCGCTTGGCAGTTCGACCATGCCGTAGGAGAAGTGAACCAGGCTCTTTCCCCATTCGAAACCGAGTTTGTCGAGCAGCAACGACAGCACCTTGAAGTGGTAATCCTGCTCGTTGCCCACAACGTAGACCATACGCTTGATGGGATAGTCGGCATAGCGCAGTTTGGCCGTCCCGATGTCCTGCGTCATGTAGACCGATGTCCCGTCCTGACGCAGCAACAGCTTCTCATCCAACCCGTCGGCCCGCAAGTCGGCCCACACGCTGCCGTCGTCGCGACGATAGAATATGCATTTATTCAGTCCTTCTTCAACCTCTTTCTTGCCGACAAGATTAGTATGCTATTCGTAATAGATTTGGTCAAAGTCGACTCCAAGCGCCTTATATGTCTCGTCAAAACC
>JAFUXZ010000153.1 GCA_017470795.1 Paludibacteraceae bacterium | reverse complement strand
TCCTCTGAGGACTTGCCGATACACGCGGTGAATCTTGTTGACGGGCAGGACCCGGCTGACTTCTGCTTCACGCTACGGGAGGAGAGTCAGGCCCGGAGCCCAATGGCAACACAGCCGATGCAATACCTCTTCGAGCCGAGCCCGGCGGTTCTTAAGGCCGGGGCGTACAAACTGCCGGCAGTGCGCTACGGGCTGTACAAACTGCACGCAAACACCCATCTGTACACCGCAGACACGCTGCCGGAGGCATGGCCCGGACGTGCGTTCCGCATCGTGAGGCAATATAGCATGAACAAAAAGGACCTGTCGCAGTTGAGGCAACTGCAACAGGCCAATATCACAACCCGTAACTTCCCGGTTCCGGCCGAACAGCTACGGCAGCGGCTGCATCTGAAAGACGGCGGCAGCACCTGCCTGTTTGCGACGACGCTGGCAGACAATACGCACGTCATCCTGCACTGTGAACGGGTCTGATGCCGTCAGGGCGTCAGCGACCGGCAGACGGTGTGCAGACAATGCCGGTTCTGATTTACCCTTCCATATGTTTTTGGGGCGATGCGCTCCTGCCGGAATTGGCAGACCGAATCCGGCCTTACGCCGATACCTGCACGGGGATGTGGAGCTGACGGCGTGCCTGTTCGGCTATCTGCTCCATTTCTTCACGGCTGATTTTTTCTAACGTCTTGACCGGCGTGGCGCGGTCGATGACATAGATCATCAGTTCGCGCGGATTGATGCGACGGACAGCATCGAGCCATGCTGTCACCTCTTCGGGCGTGGTGTTGTCAAACGTCTCGCCCTGCCACGTGCCGCGCAGGAAGCAGGTCTGGACAATCAGGTCACCTTCAAACTGCTGCAGGTGGGCAATCAGGCGGTCGATGCAGAAGTCGTCGCTGACCGGTTGGTCAATGCGGCGCATAGTGTGATTGAAGGCCGAATCCAGTTTCATGATGCGGTTGTCAACCTGTCTGAGCGCCTGTATCACATCTGCCCGATGGAGCTGTGTGGAGTTGCTCAGCACGCTGACCTTGGCTGTGGGGCAATACTGATCGCGCAGGCGGCAGGTGTCCTGGATGATGCGCAGAAAATCAGGATGCAGCGTGGGTTCCCCATTGCCGGAGAAAGTAATCACGTCAGGCTTGACATTTGTCTGGCAGAGTTGCCGGAGCTTGGCCTCAAGGGCATCGCAGACCTCCTGCGCAGAGGGCAGGTGAGGGTGACGCACAGGCTGATTGAAGCCGCATTCACAATAGACACAGTCGAAGGTGCACAGTTTCGCATCGGCGGGCATGAGGTTCATTCCAAGCGAGACGCCGAGACGGCGGCTATGGATAGGTCCGTAGACAATTTCGTTGAAAAGCATGTGTAGACTGGAGTTGAAAAAAGATGTCAGGCATCGGAGCTTGGCGTAACGTCAGACCGTCATCTCGCCGCGCAGGTTCTGCTGCAGCAGCATGCGGACACGGTCGACATCGTCGGAGTATTCGCCCAGCAGGAGCATGAGCTTCGTGACGAGTGCCTCGGTGGTGATGTCCTGTCCGCTTAACACGCCTGCATCCACAAGGTTAAGGCTCGTGGCGTAGCGTCCCATCTCTACGCTTCCGCCGGAGCATTGCGTCTTGTTGACGATAATCAAACCGCGCTGCGTGGCTTGCTTGAGCGCGTTGTGCAGCCAGAACTGTTGAGGGGCATTGCCCGATCCGAATGTCTCCAGAATCACGGCGCGCAGGCCGCTGATGTTAAGAATTGAGTAGACGGTCTGCTTTGTGATGCCGGGAAAGAGTTTCAGTATGGCAATGTTGGGATTGATCTGCTGATGTACGCGCAGGGTGTCACTGCCGTCGGGACGACTGATGGCGTGTTCGTTGTAGCGTATATGCACCCCCGCATGTGCCAGAGCAGGATAGTTGTATGAGTGGAACGCATCAAAATGCTCGGCATTGATCTTGGTGGTCCGGTTGCCGCGCATCAATTCATCCTCGAAAAAGACGCAGACCTCCGGCACCATCGGGTGCCCGTCCTGTTGTGCTGCGGCAATCTCGATACTGGTGAGCAGGTTTTCCTTGGCGTCGGAGCGCATGGCGCCCATGGGCAGCTGCGAACCGGTGAAGATGACGGGCTTGTCAAGACCCTCAAGCATGAAACTTAAAGCCGATGCAGAGAAGCTCATCGTGTCGGTACCGTGAAGGACGACAAATCCATCGTATCGACGATAGTTCTCACGAATAATCTCGGCGATTCGCTTCCAGAGATCGGGCTGTACGTCTGATGAGTCGATGAGTGGATTGAACGGAATGGAGTCAACACGCAGGTTAAGGGGGCGCAATCCCTCGGTGACACTCTGGTTGAAACGTTCAAAATCAAGTGGACGGAGAGCACCGCTCTTGGGGTCTTGTGCCATGCAGATGGTACCTCCGGTGACAATGAGCAGGATGGCTGTTTGCTGGCTCATGATATCGATTTTGTTAGTGTGGATTTGATGTTTTTCGGTCGGGCAAAGGTAGTGTTTTTTGCGTAGTTGTGTACCGGCGGGGAGTAGAACGGGGCTGTGGCGGCTCATGTGTGACGGAAAAGAAGAGCCCCGTGCGGCACGTGAGCGCATCGCACGGGGTGTGATTTGTCAGTGAGAAAAAATGCTGCCGGCCTATACCAGACGGCGTACAAGCGTGTCACGTTCGCCTTGCAGAAGGTCGATGACGGGCACCTCAATGAGCGTATAGGCCGCGGGCTGCAACCGGCGTGTCGCACGCGCGCAGCAAATCAGCACTTGTCCGGTGAGTGCAGGATTGTTGATGGACATCTGGAAGGTGATACGTTGATTTTGAGTCGTCCCGCTCACCCCTTTGCGCTCCATCAGCACACCGTGACCCATGTCTTTGAGCGCATCGACGCTCTCAACCTGCATCACGTGCGTCTCATCGTTGGCAAAATAGGGGTCAGCCTTGATGGCTGCTGCAACCTCTTGAAGCAGATATCCGTCTTTGAGCTCAACGTATACCATGCGCCGATGTACGCCGGTGCCAAGCGGGATGGTCATCGAGAGTGCGTTCTTCACCCCTTCGACAGCTTTGACGGCCACCGTGTGCCCCATCGACATGCCGGGGCCAAAGTTGGTGTAGGTAAGCCCCTTCGGAGCAAGGCTCTCCATCAGGGCACGTACGACTGAATCAGACCCCGGATCCCAACCGGCAGCGATGATGCTCACAGCGTTGTTGGCTTTTGCAACAGGCATCAGGCGAG
>JAFUXZ010000152.1 GCA_017470795.1 Paludibacteraceae bacterium | reverse complement strand
GGTCAGCGGGCGTCATGTAGTCATAGACGCAGTCGTAGGCGATGGCCGTATGCACCAGCCAGACGTTCTCGTTGAGCGTCTGCCAGAACAGTTTGCCCGGCGTGGAGGAGCGTACGTAGGGATGAATCGGCAGGCGCGGATACATCTCGGCATAGGCCTTGAGCATGTCGCTCACGTAGCGTGCGTAGCGCTCATCGCCCGTTGTCTGATACATGATGCCGCAGTAGTACATGGCGTAGTAGTTGTTCTTATGCTGCTCGTGCGTGTAGCCGCCGGCAGCGTCCTTGGGCCAGGGCACGTCGATGGGCTTCGACACCGCCTCGTCGGCCACCTGCCGGGCGTAGGCATACGACCGGTCGAACACGTCATACTTGCCCAGCGACGAGCGCATCAGACGGACACCGTCGGGCGAGAGGGAGATACACGGATGAGCCGCCATGCCGACCAGCGTACACAGCGCTGCGAAGGCTATCAGAATCAGTCTTTTCATATCGGGAAATGCTGTCATTGCGTGTTTATCGTGCTATCAACTTACAGATCAGGCCATAAAGACCCGAGCAAGATTGGTTGTCCAATCAATCGGACGCAAAGATATAAATAATAATTGGTTGACCAAAACATTTAAGAAATTTATTTGCCTCCCGGTATGGCTGCATGGTGCAGACGCATTGGTGCGAGCCTCATGGTCAGGGCAGCTGCAAAGCCGCCGGAGCAAAGGCGCAGGCAGGGTTCGGAAGCACAGCCGCAACGGACGGGCATGGCCACAAGCATACCCTGACACGCACAGCCCCCTGCGCCGCACACACAGCATGCTGACCGCTGCCTGCCGCTGCCTGGCAGACCCCGTCACTATGCTTGCCGCCGGCTGCTGACGCGGGCATGCCCCGCCCGGCAGTACACCTGAGACATGCCGCCGGCAGATGCACCCGCACGGCACCCTTCGGCACGCCCTCTCCGGCAGCATGACGCCCGGCGGGCCTCACGCGTGCGCACGTTCAGATTTTGACAGATAGCGAATGTTGCGTAAATTTGTGGCTTGTAAAAAAACGGACTGCCGCTTGAAGACTTCGTACCGCATACTGCCACTGCTGTTGCTGCTGATGCTGACCTTTGCACCGGCAGCGTCAGCACAGACTGCCGAGAGTGCCGACCGCCTGTTTCAGGCACAGCAGTATGAGAAGGCCCTCAAGGCCTACGAGACACTGCTGCACCGGTCGCCCAACACGCAGCTCTACCGCTATCGGGCAGCGCGGTGCTACTATGAGACAGGCCGCTATGAGCAGGCCGTGCAGCTCTTTGAGACCTGCGCCCCCATCTATCCGCTCCGTGCCTACTATCTGGGTGAGAGCTGCTACATGACTTACCGCTTCAGCCAGGCACGCGAGGCGTTTGAGACCTACATCGCCGAGACCCGTCAGGAAGACGCGCGCCTCGACGCAGCCCTCAGGCGGCTCAGCCAGTGTGCGCTGGGAGAGCGGCTCATGGGTCACGTCCACGACATCCGGCTGACCGACAGCCTGCACATCAGCCGGCAGACCTTCTTCAACATGATGGACGCACGCGACAACACGCGCATCCCGGCCTACCTGCGGCAGACGCTCATCACACGCGACACGCTGGGCGGATACGTCAGTCCACGCGGCGACCGCAGGCTCATCACCACCCGCCAGAACGGGCTGACACGCATCAGCAGGTCGGAGCGGCTGATTGACGCATGGGACGAGCCCGTCCTGCTGTCTGACCGCGTCAATGCCGACACGCTCAGCACGAACTTCCCCTTCCTGCTCGACGACGGCATCACGCTCTACTACGCCGTACAGGGCAACGGCACGATGGGCGGATATGACATCATGACCACACGCATGAACAGTTCTAACGGCGACTATCTGCAGCCCGAGAACGTCGGCTTTCCCTTCAACTCAACGGCCAACGACTACCTGATGGCCATCAACGAAGAGACCCGCGAGGGATGGTTTGTGACCGACAGGGGCTGCGACGAGGGTGACCTGGTGATCTACAGCTTCGTGCCCAACGAGGAGACCCGCATCCTGCGCGACATGGACGCTGACCTGCTGCGCCGGCACGCCATGCTGACCGACCCGCTGCTCACACCGCGTCAGGAGCAGCACGACGCACCGCAGCAGCAACAGCAGCAGGAGACGCACGACTTCGAACTGCATATCACGGACCAGATCGTCTATCACCGGCTGAGCGACTTCCGTAGCCCTGAAGCACGCACCGCCTACGAGCAATACCGCACCCTGCAGCAGGACATCGACTCGCTCAGGCAGCAGATGGACCTGACGCGCACCGAATGGATGCACGGTGATGCCGACACGCGCAGCCGGCTCGCACCCCGGATACTGCAGATGGAGCAGACACTCATCGAGAAGCAGCAGCAGTGTGCCGACATCAGCATGAGCCGCATACGGGGCCTTGAATACGAATTTCTGATGCAGGACCAGCACGACGGTCAGCAGCTCCCCACACCCTGAACAATCACTACGCATGTCATTAAGCAAACACATACTCAGACTACTTGGCTGGAAAGCCGTCAGCAGCATTGACGCAGAAGACAAATGCGTCGTGTGCGTGGCTCCGCACACGAGCAACGCCGACCTGTTCATCGGCAAACTGGCGTACAGAAGTCTCGGCATAGATGCCGGATTTCTGATGAAGAAAGAGTGGTTCAGGCCCCCACTGGGCTGGTTCTTCCGCCACATCGGCGGCGTGCCGGTCGACCGCAGCCGTCACACCTCCGTGACAGACCAGATGGCAGAGGCCTTTCAAACACACAAGGTTTTCAGGCTCGCCATCACCCCCGAAGGCACCCGCAAGCCCAATCCGGACTGGAAACTCGGCTTCTACTACATCGCCCTGAAAGCCGGTGTGCCGATTCATCTGGCCTACATCGACTACAGAACCCACACCGCCGGAGTAGGCATGCGCCTCATCCCGACAGGCGATGCAGAAGCCGACATGCAGATTATCAAGAACTTCTATAAAGACAAGACCGGCCGCCACCCGGCCAACTTCGTCGTATAAATCCCGACATCCCGACATGAGACCAACCGCCAACACCCGCCTCGCACTGCTCACGGCAGTCGTCATCACGATGTGTTCCTGTCTGAACAAAGCGGCCACCAACTACGACACCTCAGACGTCTGCACCATTGCCTCGTTCAGCCTCACCACGCCCCTTGCCGACTCCAAGACAGCCGTCGCCGCCGCCACCTTCAGCATCGACAACGACTCCACGCCCGGCCTGATCATCAACCTCGACTCCCTGCCCTACGGCACGCGCATCGACAGCTGCATCCCTGCCATCATCTTCACCAAGGCCATCGCCGCTGCCGTCATCTACAACCAGCAGGGCGACTCGGCCTTCCTGACCGGCAACGACACCATTGACTTCAGCACCACCCGGCGCATACGCGTCATCGCAAGCGACATGGCACACCACCGCGACTACGACGTCCGCGTACTCGTGCACGCTGTCGAGCCCGACCTGTACACATGGGAGCAGACTGCCACCGACGTATACACCCACCCGGCTGACGCTCAACGCGCCTTCCGCATGGACGACAAGATATGCTGGCTCGTCAACAGCCCGACAGGGCAGCACCTGTACGAATCGGCCGACGGCCGACGGTGGACCGACCGCACAGCCGAACTGACGGGTCTGACCGGGCAGCTCACCTTTGCCGACCTGACCACGCTGAACAACGAAGCCTACTTCAGCGACAACGACAGGCTCTACCACTCCGCCGACGGCATCAGCTGGACCGCCACAGATGCCACGACCCTGATCGACGGCTACCGGATGGAGCGCCTGCTCTTCGTGCTCAACGACGCACTGTGGGCCACGTTCAGCAAAGACGGACAGCGCACCACAGCCAGTTCGGCCGACGGACAGACCTGGACCCTCCGCCATGCACTCCCCACGCCATTCCCCACAAACGGCTTCACGGCCGTGACATTCCAGTCGCCCACCCGTCAGGACCAGGCCCTCATCATCGGAGGCATCAGCCCCGACGGCACGACACTCAACACCCGATGGCTCACCGCCGACGGACAGACATGGATCAACCTGAGCAGCGAACAGACCGGATTCGGCGCACGCAGCGGAGCCGCCGCCATCTGCTACGACAACCGGCTGCTACTCATCGGCGGCAATGATGCCGACAACGCCCCCGTCGGCCAGCCACTGCTCTGCTCACAGGATGCCGGACTGACATGGTACGTCCCCGACTCAGCCCACAACTGCATGCCCGACAACTTCAAAGCCCGCACTGACGCCTCGACCCTGCTGAGCGCATCAGGACACAGCTTCTACATCATCGGCGGACAGGCCGCCGACGGTATCTGCAGCGATGCGTGGGCTGTCAGGCTCAACAGCATCGGGTGGTAAACAAATCAGAAACGGTTTTGTAACAGAGAAGACACGGCCCTCACTCCGTCGGAACGACAGAGAGCCGGTAGCCCTTGCCGTGCTCGTTGGTGATGATGACCGACGGGTCTTCCCTCAGATAGCGGCGCAGACGGACAATGTACACATCCATGCTCCGCGCGCTGAAATAGTTGCTCTCCGACCAGATGACACGCAGGGCATACGCGCGCTCCAACACCTTATTCATATTGTCGCACAGCAGGGTCAGCAACTCGTTCTCCTTAGACGTGAGGACACGCTCGCTCGAACCCAAAGCCAGCACACGACGCTCCGGGCAGAACGTGTACCGCCCCAGAGCAAACATCCGCTGCTCCATGTGCGGCTGATAATTGCAGCGACGCAACAGACTCTGCAGCCGGCAAAGCAACTCCTCCATACTGAACGGCTTGGTAACATAGTCGTCACAGCCCAGGCTGAAACCATAGAGCACGTCTTCCTTGATGCTACGCGCCGTCAGCATCACAACCGGTATGTGCTGATCGACCTGCCTGACATCGCGCAGCAGGTCAAAGCCGTTCTTGCGCGGCATGTTCACATCGAACACACACACGTCAAACAACTCGCTCTTGAACGCCGCAAGCCCCCGCTCGCCATCAGACTCGGCATGCACGCTATAGCCCCGCTGGCAGAGAAAGTCAGACAGAATGTGCGATAAGTACAGGTCGTCTTCGCACAACAGCAGTCTAATCGGTTTGGGACGGCTTTTCAGCATCAGTATCAGAATTGGAAGGAAGCACCAAGCACAAAGTTAATGCCTTCAGACATGTATCCGTAAAGCGGATAGTCCTTGCTGCTGAAGATGTTGTTCAGGTTGCCGAAGAAGGAGATCCGGTCGGTCAGCAGATAGGTCGCTCCAAGATTGATGTCGTAATTGCCGCTCAGGTCATGCTCCACGACCTGCGTCGTTGGAGGCGTTCCCGGGAGCACCTCACACACGCCACCATAGACCTTGTCCGTAAAATACGAATCCAGCTGGAAGGACCACTTTTTCAGCACGTGCAGCCGCCCGGACAGGCGCGCCTCAAACGACGGGCGGTACCACGCATGTTCGAGTTGCATGGCCGTCCACTGATTGTAGGCCAGCATCCCGCTGATATCAAAGACATCACCGAAATGGTAGTTCGCACTCATGCCGACCTTGAAGTGACGCATGTCGGTCTTCACCATGCCAAACGTCCCCAGGTCTGTGGCAAGCGGACAGAGGTCGTCCTTTGTGTACTCAAACTGTGCAAACGGGTTGATGAGCAGTCCGCTGACCGGATGAATCTTCAGTCCGAAGCGGATGTCGACCGGCGTATAGCTGTTAAGCGTGTCGGCAACCCCCAGCAGCGGCATCGCATAGCGGTTTTCCGACATCACATCGTGCAGGTTACGCGCATCATAGCGCCCTCCGACTGCGGCATAGATGGCGAGCATCTCCGGCTGCGCCTGCCACTCGCCAATCACGTTCGGCGACACGCCAAACACCTTGCCACGCCCCATGCTCATATCAATGTTGGCTCCCACATGCAGCCACGCCTTCTGACCTGTGACGGCATAGTAAGGCTCCAACTTCACCGTGACAAAGGGTCGGTTATGGTAAGCACCCTCCGCACGCTTGTAGAAATTGCTCGTAATATCGGCATTAAAACCCAGCCGGGACACTTCAAGCAACCATTCGGCCCCGCCCTGAACGCGAATCCGATGCTCTGTCAGACGATAATCTTCAGGCAGGCCCATCGGCTGGAGATACAGGTCATAATCGGCCACTGACGTCAACTCGTAGCCTACCTGCGCATAAAACTTCGTTTCCTGCTCCGCCGCCGACTTCACGCCAAAGCGAAAACCGAAGTTCCACAGATTGTTCAGATATGTCGAGTCGTTATGCCTGGCAGCGGTCCAGTCGTAGTCTTCCGACTGCGGACGATAGTAGCGGCCGTAATAGTTGAACAGATTATGCTCTGCGGCGATTCCCCCATACAGTGAGACGGCATCCAGATGTTGCGTGAAGTTCAGATCGATGTCTGTTACCGATGACTTGCGTCGGGCAAATGTTCCGATATGATGCAGGTCAACGTCGAAAGCCGACCGTTCGTCATCGAGCATGCGATACTTGAAGTCGGCCAGCGTGTTCCAATACAGCCCCAGCCCGACGCGCGCGAATCCTTTGTAGTCAGACACATCGGGAAAGACTGCGCCGGCGGCTGCGAGCGGCTTGATGGACAGCTCGGGAATCAGGGTGCGGTCGTAGGTTGAGTAGGTGACGTCGCGACGCGGCAGGCTGATTTCTACAGGCGTGGGGGCGACGTATATCTTCTGTGCGTCCTGGAGCACGGGCGTATAGTTGCGCTCGATGGTCAGGCTGCGGTTGGACAGGGTGTCGGTCGTCTTTTGCGCCCATGCAGAGAGGGCGGTCATGCCGGCTAACAGGCATATAAGCGGTTTATGCATGATAAAAATTCTGGCTGCTAACATGTTGGAATCTCAGTCTATGATCTTCTCTTTCTCCCGTTCTTCCACGAGCCGTAGCCGCTCCTCGAGAATGGAGTGTATGTCATCTTCATGGCTTGAGTAGTTGCTCTGAATACTGAGCAGATACTGCTTGGCCTGGAAGTCATCGCCGCGCTTCAGGCTGATGTCAGCAAGCAGTATCAGACTGCGCGCCAGCCAATAGCGGTAGGGCGTGTTCTTCTCGGCAAAATCCATCACCTCCGCCTCTGCCCGATCCAGGTCGTTGAGCAGATAATAGCAGTTTGCCAGTTCGTACTTCGCCTCTGCTCCATACTGATTGCTCAGATCCATGGCCACCAGCTTCAGGTCGGGCTGCGGCAGTGTGTAATTATTCTTGGCAAGGTAGGCCTTTGCGCGGTTGTAGCGGGCTTCATCGGTCAGCGAGCTTGCCGACTTGTCGTCGTCGATAATCTCGGTGGCAATCTTTATTGTCTGGTCGTAGTTGTTCAGCTGATAATTGCACCTCAAGATTCCCAGACGGGCTACCTGCTTGTTGCTGATTGAGCTGGCGGCGTCCGAGAGTTTTGTGAAGTAGGTCAGGGCTGCCTTGAAGTCCTGCTTGTCGTAGGTGATCTCGGCACAGCGCATACAGGCCTCTTCACGATACTGGCTGCCGCGCTGGTCGCAGATTGGTTTGTATGCCGCAAGGGCTTGCTCTTTCTGCCCGGTGCGGTAGTAGCTGTCGGCCATGTAGTAGCGCGCCAGTGCGCAATAGCGTCCGCCGTCGCAGTAGTTCTTGACGTAGTTGGAGAGGCTCTGTGCGGCTGAGGTGTAGTTGCCGGCAAAGTACTGACGCTCAGCTGCGACATACGTCAGCGAGTCTTCGTGCCCTGCGTCACTCTTGATGACCATCTTGAGCGATTTGGTGTAGTCGATATACTCCTTGACGCGGTTGGTCTCGATGTAGCACTCTTCGATTCCGTTCAGGGCGATGTACGACTCTTCTGTCCCCGGATATTTGCCTATCACCTGCTTGTAGGCCTTGATGGCGTTGTCATACTGACGGTTGTTGGCGTATATCATGCCGATTTCGAGGGCGGCCTTGGGTGTCAGTTTGCTGTTCGGATAGTTGGTCAGCAGCCGGTTGTACGCATCGATGCCTTTGGCGTTGTTGTCCATGCTGACGGTGTAGGTGCGTGCTATTTCATACAGCGCATCGTCGGCATAGTCTGAACGCGGGTACTGCTTGGCCAGTTTCTCGAGCTGCTGAACCTTGTCTGCGTTACGTTTCATCAGACCCAGCACGATGCCCCGCTGCAGCATGGCATAGTCGGCTCCCGACTTGCCTGTTGCGATGGTCTTGTTGTAATAGTTCTCGGCCTGTGCGTAGCTGCGGTTCACGAAGTAGCAGTCGGCCACGCGGTTCAGCGCGTCCGGATAAGTCTTGTCGGTCTTATCGACCTTGTCAAGATAGGTCAGGAATTTTGTCTGCGCCTTGCTGTATTGCTTCTGATTAAACAGGGCATATCCGGCCGTATACCATGCCTGCCGGCTGTTCGCCTCGTTCGAGCCCTTGGTCAGGTTCAGGTATTGCTCCATATCTGCGGCAGCATCGGCATACTTGCCTGCGCGGTAGTAACTCTCTCCGCGCCAGTAGTAGCTGTCGGTTCTGAAGTCTGACTTCTTGCCGCCTATCACCTCCGTGAAGAGTTCGACGGCTTTCATCGTCTGTCCTTTTGAGTAGCTCTCGCATCCCATCTGATATTTCAGGTATTGCCGTGCCTGGTCAAGCCTTGCGTCCTGCTGTTTGAGCTGTTGGAGGGTCTCATAGGCCTTTGAGGGCGTTTTCGTACGTATCAGTGCGTCATTCAGGCAGTCGTACACTTGCCCTGCGTGTCCGGATTCGGGATAGGAGTTGAGGAAGTTAATCAGTGCGGCGGCGGATTCGCCCAACGCGTCGGTTGTCTGATAGGTGGTGACGGCGTAGTTGTACATCGCTTCTTCGCGGATGGCCGGATCGAAGTTGGTCTTGCAGGCCTCTGCGAATGCCATGCGTGCATTGCTCGTTTCGCCGAGCCTGATGTAGCTGTTGCCAATGTTCAGATAGGCGTTTTCGCAGAGGGAGTCGCGTGTCGTGGTGACTTTCTTGAGGCGATTGACGGCCTCTCTGTATTGCCCCTGATGATAGCGCCCCATGCCAAGCAGATACATGTCTTGTCTTGCTACTTTGCCGGCAGTCTGTTCGTAACGTTGCAAATAGTCGATAGCTTGCTCGTAGTCTCCCTGCCGGTAATAGGTTTCGCCCAGTATTCTGTACAGTTCGCTGTTGTCGGGGTTGTTTTTGTTTTTCTGAATCAGGCGGAGCGCACGGTCGGTAACTTCGTCATACTTGCCTTGCGCATAGTAGATCTGGCAGATATAGTATGGGGCGATGTCTTTATACTCGTCATATCGCTCGACATCGATGAAGTGGGGCAGTGCCTGACTGTATTTCTGCTGCGCATAGAGGCTGTAGGCATATCCGTATCGGGCGGGAGCGTCATATCTGGTATGTTCTCCCAGCAGCTGCTCGAAAAAAGGCTCCGCATCCTGATGTCTGTTGGCCTTCTGCAGCGCAACGCCCCGGTAGTACAGGTAGTCTGTGTGCTCTGTGCGCGACAGGCCTTTGGGATCGATAGCCTGCAGGTGTGCCGTGGCGTACTTCATGTTGCTGGGTTTGTTGGTCTCAATCAGCAGCACGCCGGCCATCAGGTGGAGTTGTGAGGCGTGGTTGGAATAGGGGTGCTGTATCAGGAAGTCGCTGATGTTGTCCAGCGCGTCGGGTCGGCGGCGCATGTAGTCTGTTGCTGCGAGGTAGAAGCGGGCTTCGTCAATCTTGATGGCGTCTGTAGTGGCTGTCTGCTGCAGATAGCGTTGCAGGAAGTCTGCCGCGGCGGCATACTTCTCCTGCTGAAAGAGTTCGAGCCCTGTCCGCATGTCAGCGTCGTC
>JAFUXZ010000151.1 GCA_017470795.1 Paludibacteraceae bacterium | reverse complement strand
GAGTTCGCCTTGCTCATCAGCCCATTCGTTCCAGATACACACACCGTGTTCCTGCAGATAGCGGACGTTTGTGTCGCCGTGCAGAAACCACAGCAGTTCGTAGATGATAGACTTGAGGTGAAGTTTTTTTGTCGTCAGTAACGGGAAGCCGTTTTCCAGTTCAAAGCGCATCTGATGTCCAAAGACGCTGATGGTGCCGGTGCCGGTACGGTCGCCCTTTTGCGTTCCTTCGTTGAGAACGCGCCGGATAAGATCAAGATATTGCTGCATCTGATTTCAGAATGTGGCGGCATTAAATGACTGATTTTGCCGTCTTTTGGCGACAAAGATACTGATTTTATCCGACAGCACATGATTCTGTGATCAAGCCGCTGTTCTTGCATGAATATGTCTTGCCTGTACGGCTAATTAGACGATTTGAACTAACTTTGTAGTCAGTCTGCATGAGCCAACGAGACGCACATAAATGGCTTTTTTTTCTAGCATGTCTGCTGATGCATGTCAGGTTTGACATTGTCGGTTCTGTGTCCATAACAGAAATCGTCGTGCTGCTGTTCGCTCCGCGTCTGCTGGTGTGGATGACGCGTTCTGATATTCCACATCTGAAGTCCATTAGTTGGTGGTGGGGGTTGATGTTCGTGTTTCAGTGCGTGTCGGAGTTTGTGGTAAACAATAGCTTTCACAATGCAGCACGTGGACTGATGGTCACCGTGATGGCCTACCTGCTGTTTTTGTTTTTCCTGCGCCTGCTCTCGCAGAATGTAGGACTGATAATCTATGGCGTTGCAGCCGAAATCGTGGCTTTGATTCTGTTTGGCGATCAGTTTGGATTTGCAGAGGACAATGAAGGAAGCTATTTTAAGTTTTACATAGCTCCTCTGGTCTCATACGCGGTCTGTTTTATCGTCTTGCGGAACAGTGTCGCTTTAAGGAAATATCATGCGCTGCTGTTCCTGCTGCTCGGCATCTTCTGCATGGCCGGAGGATCGCGGTCGTGGGGAGTCGATGCTCTTTTAACCGGGCTGTTGCTCATGATCTATCGTCGCAACAAGAATATCAAGATACGGCGGCTTGTTCCGACGCTGCTCATCGTGGCATGCGTGTTTGAAGCCTTCTATGTTTTTGTCTACATTCCGAATATCAAAAAGGGAGAATGGGGAGTTCCGTATAATGATGTACAGATGCGGCTGAATGACTATTCGGCCAATCCGGTAGACCTGCTGTTGACAGCCCGCTATGACTTTGCACTCTCATGGAAGGCTTTTATGGAGAAACCCTGGTTCGGTCATGGCGCATGGGCAAAAGACAAGACGCTGCAGTATGCCAAACTCTCATACAAGAAAGAACAGAAACCCTTCCATTACAGTCCCAGCAGAGAGTACCTTATCCCGTTTCACTCCGTACTGTTAAGTCGCGGATCGTCCAATGGCGTTTTTGTGTTCGTCATCTTTGTGGGCATTTGTGTGTTCTACTATGCGGCTGCCATTCGGAATTTCAAAGGAGGGCTGCGGCAAGATGCCTACTTGCTGTTCAACATTCTGGTATCATTGCAGCAACTGTTCTTTGGCCCTGCAGCACAGCTCAAGAACGTCATAGCATTGTCCTTTGCCCTCTTTATGGCCATCGAATATCGCAAGAATAAAGAACTTGCACTTGTAAGATCACAGGAATGCACAGCGTGAAAAAATACAGGCTGCTCGTCGTTACGGTTGTCTACCGCCCGAACCTTGCGATGTTGGAAGACTTCGTGGCGTCATATCACCGGTATAACGATATGCCTGATGATACGCGCCTTGTCGTGGTCGATAATTCGCCTCGTGATGACTGGGATTGGAAAAGCTTTGCCCAAAGGCATTCGGAGATTACGTATGTGGCCAATCAGGACAATATAGGGTTCGGGGCGGCCAATAATGTCGGTTTTCGTTGCCACAAATCGGACTATGTGCTGTTTGTCAACAACGATGTCGAATTTACAGAGCCTGTGTTCGGTGATGTGATCAGCCTCCATGAAGCGTCACCGACGGTGGGATGTATCGGCATCAGGCAGACGGGCGGGCATCCCTCCTATTTCCGCAATCTGGTGGCTCCGGCAGATATGGACGATCGTGTTTTTGATGAACGGTATCATTTTATATCCGGTGCCTTTATGATGTTGAAGAGTCCGGTTTTTGAGCAGATAGGCCTGTTTGACGAGCGGATATTTCTGTATCATGAGGAGTTTGACCTGTCGCAAAGACTCCTTCGCACAGGATATCATACGATGTATGTCCCGGACAAAACCTTCCTGCATAAGCATCAGAGTACACGGAAAATCAATGTCAGAACCCATCAGATAGGAGCAGACTCCTTCATCTATGTCTGCGATAAATATCATCTTGATGCCGGAGCACATTCGCGTTACTATTTCCAGAGACTGAAGAAGGTTTTCGTGTACAATCTGATAACCTTGCGTTGGACGCAGTGTGTCAACGTGGTGCGTGTATGGCGCTATCGCAGTTCCCGGCTACGTGGGCAGACATGATGTGACTGCTGCTGCAAATATGATTATTATGAAAAGTAATGACTGTCAGTAAAGTGATTTTTCGTAATTTTGGAGGCGGCGATTAAAAATGTACTGATACAGCCTGTCAATCTTCAATACGGAAAAAGAATGTCACAGATAGAGAAGAAAAGAATGAGTGCAGAAGAAATCAAAATATGTGTTATCGGCTTAGGCTATGTCGGACTTCCTCTGGCGCGGTTGTTTGCGACAAAGTATAACACGATGGGGTATGATCTGAATCAAAAAAGGGTAGATGCTCTGATGTCTGGGCATGATTCGCTTCATGAAGTTCCGGACGATTTGCTACAGGAAGCCGTTGACAAGTATGGTCTGATCTGTACTACCGATGAAGAGAAGGTGCGGTCATGCAATTTCTACATCGTTGCAGTTCCAACGCCGGTTGACGAGAATAATCATCCTGATTTGACACCTCTGTCCATGGCAAGCGAGATGGTAGGGCGCGTCATCTGTCGCGGCGACTATGTTGTCTATGAGTCGACGGTCTATCCGGGTATGACAGAGGGAGTGTGCCTCCCGATAGTAGAGCGCGTATCAGGATTGCGGCTGAATGAGGACTTTTATGCAGGCTATAGCCCCGAGCGTATCAATCCGGGAGACAGAGAGCATACAGTGGATCAGATAAAGAAGGTGACTTCAGGGTCGACACCCAAGGCCGCGTCAGTGATAGATTCTGTATATCGTTCTGTGGTTCAGGCGGGAACCCACTGCGCTCCAAGTATACGTGTGGCTGAGGCTGCCAAGATTATTGAGAATACGCAGCGGGATATCAATATCGCCTTTATGAATGAGTTGGCCAAAATCTTTAATGCAATGGATATTGACACCAACGATGTGCTTGACGCTGCAGCCAGCAAGTGGAACTTTATCCGCATGAAACCGGGTCTTGTGGGTGGACATTGTATCAGTGTGGATCCGTATTATCTGATACAGGAGGCACAGGTGTATGGCGTCCTTCCGCGTATAATGACCAACGCTCGCCACCTGAATGACGGCATGGGTGAATATGTGGTCAATCAGTTGATTCGGCTGATGAACAAGCGGGGGATTGTCGTTAAAGATGCGCACATATTGTTGCTGGGATTCACTTTTAAGGAAAATTGCTCGGATATACGTAATACGAAAGTGGCCGATGTGTATCATACACTCTCCGATTACACGAATCATGTGACAATCTGCGATACGCACGTCAATTCTGAAGATGTTGCCGGAGAATATGGAATACAGGTATGCACCTCCGGACTGGAAACCATGAGGGGATGTTTTGATGCTGTGATGCTTTGCGTCGCTCATGACGAATTCTTGACGCTGGATGTCAGGTCTTTCTTAAAAGATCCGGACAAAGGAGTGGTGTATGACACAAAGAGCGTATTACCTCGCGATAGAGTAGACGGAAGGTTGTGAAGCGCAGGATAGCCATACTGCAACCGGAGATCCCTCATTTTCGTGATGAGTTTTTCTTCGGCCTGAAACGTGATTATGAGTGTGACGTCTATGTGTATAACACCTTAGAGCAATCGAGGAAGCATGGGTATTGTATCCATGAAGGTCTCGCGCAACATCTTGCCAATTTGCATTGTGGAGGCTTCATGTTGTGCAATCCATTCCCGTTACTGCGCAAGAAGTATGATGTGCTGGTGCTCATGCTCCATCCCGGACATCTTATGACATGGCTGTTACTGCTTACAAAGAGACTGCACCGGAAGAAAATTATTCTGTGGGGGCAGGGCATTTCTGTAAAGCGTTATTTGACAGAAGACGTAAGGCCTGACAGGAAACTCAAGGGGATGATAGCACTGTCTGATGGCGTGTGGGTGTACATGGACAAACAGGCCGAACAGTGGAAAATATTGTTCCCAAAGAAGTCGATAATTTCGCTGAATAATACGATTTCAGGGGTTGAGAAAATTCTGTCGTATGTCCCCCTCTGCTCAAAAAAAGATTTGAAGCAGAGGTATGGTATGACGGAGTCGCGTATATTGCTGTTCTGTGCCCGTTTCGATAATCCATATCGCCGTGTTGATTTGCTGATGTCTGTCATAGAACGCGTGGAGGCAGATGATGTCGGTGTCGTAATTATAGGACAAGGGCAGAATAAGCCTGACTTTTCAGGTTACTTGCATGTGTATGACATGGGGCAGGTGTACGATGAAAATATGAAGCGAGATTTGTTTACATTGGCCGATATTTATATACAACCCGGATGGGTGGGGCTCTCGGTTGTTGAAGCAATGGCATACGGGCTTCCTGTTTATACTTTCAAAAGGTCGGAAGATGTCGTACAATGCGTGGAGTATGACTACATCATTCACGGAGAGACGGGACTGATTTTTGACAACATGGAGGACGCAGTTGCCGCCATAGTTCAGATAACCGAGCAGGAACTTCGGAAGATGGGACAGGCAGCTAAAGACTATGTAGGCAGGAAAGCAACCATGAGACAAATGATAGAACGGGCAGAGTGGGTTATAGAGCAGGTGTAGGTGGTTGATAAATGCATGTGTCAATGAAAGTTGTCCAATATATTACGTCTGTAGAGAGCTCAAAAGGAGGCGTTTCGACTTTTATTAGCCAGTTGTCGGATGCGCTTGGCTTGCTTTGTGATTTGACGATTATAACTTCTGCATCGGATAAGCCCAAAGTGCAGCTGACGCATTGCGAGGTCCGATATGTTTCTCTGGGGTGGTGGCATCTGCATAGATGGGCAGCAGAATTTGGGCGTGTGTTAGATGAGATTCGGCCTGATATCGTGCAGATTAATGGTATATGGCAAATTCAGACATGGTGGATTCAGAAAGAGGCAATAAAACGAGGTATACCGACACTGATAATGCCTCATGGCATGTTGGAACCATGGATTATGCAACGGCATCGATGGAAGAAAAAGTTGGGAATGATGCTGTATGAGAAACGTGCCTTATCGCAAGCCAAGTGCTTGATAAGTACATCTGAAATGGAGACCCAAAGTCTCTTGAAGGGTAATTATAATAATTGT
>JAFUXZ010000150.1 GCA_017470795.1 Paludibacteraceae bacterium | reverse complement strand
CGTGTTTACGCCCAAAGGCGACATCAAGACCATCACGCAGGGAGCAACGGCTCTGGACTTCGCATTCAGTATGCATACCGACCTCGGTCAGCACTGTCTCGGCGCAAAAGTCAACCATAAGCTGGTTCCGCTGAACTATCAGTTGGAGAGCGGTGATCAGGTCGAAATCCTGACGTCGCAGAATCAGCATCCGGAGAAAGAGTGGTTCAACTATGTGGTGACCACCCATGCAAAGAAATGCATCACGGAGTACTTCAAGCAGCAGGACAGAGCATTGGCTGACAATGGTCGTCAGATGCTTTCTGAAGCACTCAAGACCGAAGAGCGTCAGCTCACGCCGGCAGTCATCAACCGCCTGATGCATCACTTCAGCATCACGCGGCCGAACGAACTCATGCGGCAGATTGGGCTCGGGGCACTGCCGATAGAGCAGGTCATGCAGGCAACACACCCGCAGCAAGACAGCTTCTTCAAACGAATCATGAAGACGCTCACCGGCGGATCGACTTCGGAAACAGATGCTGAAGAACTTGCTCCGACCGTATCGCAGATACCTTCGGCACGACCGACGAACCCGAAGCACGTCATGCTGACGGAAGAAGATTTCGGACATTGCTATCGGTTGGCACAGTGCTGCAGCCCTATCCCCGGGGATGACGTGATGGGAGCCTTGGAAGACGACGGCAGCATTGTGGTGCATAAACGCTCGTGTCCCAACGCCATGCAGATCAAGAGCCTGCATGGAGACACCATCGTTGACACCGTATGGGCCACACACCGCATCCGGACCTTTGCCGAGACCATCGAGATCAAGGGCGTGGACAAGATGAGCATCCTGCTCAACGTGATCAACATCATTTCGGAACGCTATCAGATCAACATCAAGGAAATCAACATCACATCAAAGGACGGCATGTTTACCGGTCGTATCACGATATATGTGCATGACCTCAGTGATATCAGCAAGCTCTGCGAGCAACTCCTCACTATCCCGGAGGTGAACACCGTAGGCCGAATAGAAAAATATCAGACAAAATAACTTCAACCCAACCCCATGTGCCTGAAACGCACAAGACAAAAAACAGAACGACAATGAAGAAAAGTCCATTGCAACAAGCCCGTGCATCCTACCAGCCGAAGATGCCGCGCGCACTCCAGGGAAACGTACGCCTGATTGAAGGCAATGCCACACAGTCAGTAGCCGATCAACAGGACATCAAAGCCCTCTTCCCCAACACCTACGGACTCCCACTCATCACCTTCGGTGAGGGCGAGGCCCGCAAGTACAATCCGGTCAATGTGGGCGTGATACTCTCCGGAGGACAGGCACCCGGCGGGCACAATGTGATTGCCGGACTTTATGACGGAATCAAACACATCAACCCCGACAGTAAGCTCTATGGCTTCCTGGGTGGACCGAGCGGACTGATTGACCACAAGTATATCGAACTGACCAAAGACATCATTGACGAATACCGCAACACCGGCGGCTTTGACATCATCGGGTCAGGACGTACCAAGCTCGAACAGCCCGATCAGTTTGACAGCGGCATCGTAATCTGCAAGCAACTGGGCATCAATGCCATCGTCATCATCGGTGGAGACGACTCCAACACCAACGCATGCGTGCTGGCTGAATACTACATTCAGAAACAATGCGGCATACAGGTCATCGGATGCCCGAAGACGATAGACGGAGACCTCAAGAACGCGCAGATAGAGACAAGCTTCGGATTTGACACCGCCTGCAAGGTTTACGGAGAACTGATCGGCAACATTCAGCGCGATGCAAACTCGGCCAAGAAGTATTGGCACTTTATCCGGCTCATGGGGCGTTCTGCCTCGCATATCGCGCTTGAGTGCGCACTGCTTTCGCAGCCCAACATCTGCATCATATCCGAAGAAGTTGAAGCCAACAACATGACCCTCAACGACATCGTTGACCAGATTGTACATGTGATTGTGGCACGTGCCGACAAAGGTCTCAACTTCGGCACCATCCTTATCCCGGAGGGACTTATCGAGTTCATCCCGGCCATGAAGCGACTCATAGCCGAACTTAATGACCTGCTCGCATCCAACACCGAGTTTAATGCGCTCGATACCGATGATGAGAAACGCCAGTTTGTCAAAGGTATGCTCACTCCGGAGAGCCGTCAGGCATTCCGCGATCTGCCTAAGGGCATCGCACGCCAACTGATGCTTGACTGTGACCCGCATGGCAATGTGCAGGTATCACTGATTGAGACAGAGCGCATGCTTATTGAGATGATTGCCAAGAAGCTTGCACAACTCAAGGCAGAAGGCCTCTATAAAGGCAAATTTTCAGCCCAGCACCACTTCTTTGGCTACGAGGGACGCTGCGCGACACCATCGAACTTCGACTCTGACTACTGCTACACCCTTGGTCAGACAGCCTCTATACTCATTGCGGAAGGCAAGACCGGCTATATGGCCCAAGTCAGCCGCTTGACAGAGCCTGCAGACCAGTGGATTGCAGGTGGCGTGCCGATAACCATGATGATGAACATGGAGCGCCGCAACGGCAAGATGAAACCCGTTATACAAAAAGCACTGGTTGACCTCAACGGAGCCCCGTTCAAGTATTTCGCCGCACATCGCGAGGAATGGGCAGACGAGACCTGCGACTATATGTATCCGGGTCCGATTCAGTATTACGGTCCGTCTGAAGTTTGCGATCAGCCTACACAGACCCTGCTCCTTGAGCACGGAAAAAAACATTAAAAACATCCCCGAACGGCCTGTCCGGGCAAATAAATACCGCTCGGACAGGCTGTCGTATTTGCTTCTTGATGCGTCATACATCGTACATACTTATCATCATCGCACTGCTGTCAACTCTTCACTTGGCAGCACAGATACAGGTCACGCGGGGAAACTGCGTTGAGGTCGGCGGAGCGCGTGGGGTAGACCATGCTTATTTGTTTGACGACCTAGACGACATTGAGATTACCTACACAGGAGCCGGAGCCGTAACATTCAGGCGTATGAGTGACGGAGTGACGGTCTGTAGCGGCGTCAATGCCTGCTCACAATTTGACGATGGGGAGACCTATACCGTCACTGACGGAACCAACACCACGACCTTCGTTGTCTTCGACTATGCCGCCCGCATGGCACAGTTTGCAGCGCTTGATGTGGACCTCGCATACGACAGTCAGTGCGACAACACACGGCTCAACGTCAGCGGGACCCTTCCGTCACTGACCTATAACAGTACGCTCGGCACGCAGACCCTCACGCATCGCTTCCGCCTCAGCTGGAACACGCTTGAATGGCAAGACGGTACGCAGCAGTGGACTCTCCTCCCACAGACGATGGAACTCTCTGCCAACACGTTCCCCTACATCATTACAACGATAGCCGCACCGCTTTGTGACACCTACTTCACGCTAACTGACCTGTGGGCCGACACACTTCACATCGCCGACAGTATCTCCACCGCGTCCCAGTATACGGCAGTGGCCGTAGCAGCGCACATCACAACAGTAACTGTGGCACGGACAGACTCCAATGAAGTCAACCGCCCTGACTCTGCATCACTGACAGGTTCGGGTCCGCTTGAGGTCGAATTTCGCGCTAATCCCACACCGGCCGTTCAGTACTACCAATGGAAAGTACGTAAAAGCACAGATATCCTTGCTCAGCGCGCCGATGAGAACCACCGATATAACTTCATAGAATCCGGCGGCTACGTCGTCTCCCTGACAGTCTCCAATGCGCATTCATGCGACTTCGCAGCCGATTCAGTCGTTGTGACAATCAGCGAATCGCTCATCGATGTGCCCAACGTATTCACCCCTAACGGTGACGGCATCAATGATGAATTCAGGGTAGCCTTCCGTTCGCTCAAATCGTTTGACTGCTGGGTCTACAACCGATGGGGCAGACAAGTCTATCACTGGTCAGACCCCACCAAAGGCTGGAACGGAAAAATCAACGGACGTGATGCCGCCCCGGGAACTTATTTCTACATCATCAAGGCGCGCGGAAGCGAAGGACAGAAATATCATCTCTCTGGCGACATCAACCTGATTGGCAGGTAAGCGTCAGGCAGGCAAAACAAGACGGGGACAGAGTCCGGTCAATGTGTATGTGTATATTCTGACAGCGGCAGAAGATCTTTATAACCAACCTCATAAGACAAATATATGTTAAAGCAATTTCCACCATCCGAACTGATCATAAACGAAGACGGGAGTGTGTTCCATCTTCATGTCCGCCCCGAGCAGCTTGCGTCAAGAGTCATCCTTGTCGGCGACCCCGGACGCGTAGCCATGGTCGCCTCCTTTTTTGACGAGGGCTCGATAGAGTGCGACATCACCAGTCGTGAGTTTCATACCATCACGGGCAAGTATAAAGGCAAGCGCATCACCTGCATCTCAACAGGTATCGGAACAGACAACATCGACATCGTGATGAACGAGATTGATGCCCTTGTGAACATCAACTTTAAGACACGCAAAGAGAAACCGGTGATTCAATCGCTCGATATTGTGCGTATCGGCACCTGCGGTGCCCTCCAGCCCGACATCAAAATTGGCACCTTCCTTGCCTCGGAGAAAAATATCGGCTTCGATGGCGTTCTGGACTTTTATGCCGGACGTGACAAGATTGGTGACCCTGAATTTGAAGAGGCCCTGATGCGTAAAGTCACCCTCAATCCCAAGGGAGCACGCCCGTATGTCACACACCCCAACAGCGAATTGCTCAATCGAATCGCCTGCAATGACATGGAGCGCGGATGCACCATCTCGGCAAATGGCTTTTATGGGCCGCAGGGGCGCGTTTTGCGTTGTGATATCTACAATCCCAATATCAACGACCAACTTGCCGACTTCCGTTATCAGGATTACCGTATCACCAACTACGAAATGGAAGGGTCAGCCATCAGTGGACTTGCATTGCTCATGGGCCACAAGGCTCTGACGGTATGCTGCGTCATCGCCCAACGCTCAGCCCGCAAGGCAAACACTGACTACAAACCGCGTATAAGCGAACTGATACAGACCGTTTTGGAACGCATCTAACCCATATCCCGGCCTGTCATAAAACCTATTGAACCTATGAAGAAATCATTTCTCCTATTGCTGATGATTTGCCTGCCTATGTCGCTTCTGGCGCAGACCAAGGGCATGACAAAAGCAGATCTTAAGCGCAAGAAACTCATGAATGCAGAAAATGTAATCTCGCCTGTTGACACGCTCACATACAGTATTGATCGGTTTGCCGACCTTGAAATTCTGCGCTACAACGTTCCGGATTTCAGCCTGCTCACCTTGGAGCAGAAAACACTGATCTACTACTTGTCACAGGCTGCCTTGGAAGGGCGCGACATCCTATATGATCAGAACTGTGCATACAATCTTCAGATTCGCCAACTTCTGGAGGCTGTTTATACGAACTATGCCGGTGACCGTACGTCAACTGATTTTCTCCAGATGGAAATCTACTTGAAGCGCGTGTGGTTCTCAAATGGTATTCATCATCACTATGCCGGCGATAAGTTTGTTCCGGAATTCTCGAAGGCTTTCTTCGACGGAGCCGTGCGCAGTTTAGATGTCAGCCTGCTTCCGCTCAAGAGTGGACAGAGTGTGGATGAAATGTTGGCCGAACTGGACGAGGTCATCTTCAATCCGGATATCTTGCGTAAGCGTACAAACCAGGATGCCGGGCAAGATCTCGTGTTGACTTCAGCCGGAAACTATTACGATGGGGTTACTCAAAAAGAGGCTGAGGACTTCTACAACAAGATGAAGAATCCTGCAGATCAGACTCCAGTCAGCTATGGGTTAAACTCGCGTCTGGTCAAAGACCAGACCGGTATCCACGAGGAAGTCTATCATATCGGAGGCCGCTACTCGAAAGCGATTGAGCGCATCGTTTATTGGCTTGAAAAGGCTTTGCCTTTCGCCGAGACCAAAGAACAGTCGGCAGTAATCAGCAAACTGATAGACTACTACCGCACCGGCAATCTGAAAACCTTTGATGACTACTGCATCCTCTGGGTTCAGGATGTTCGGAGCCGTGTGGATTTTGTCAATGGATTTACCGAGACCTATGGTGACCCCCTCGGCATGAAGGCCAGCTGGGAGGCCAATGTCAACTTCAAGAATCTGCGTGCCACCGAGCGCACAGAGAAGATATCCGGCGCTGCACAATGGTTTGAAGATCATTCGCCTGTGGACGCCCGCTTTAAGAAGAAGTCTGTCAAGGGTGTGACGGCCAAAGTCATCACGGCGGCCATACTGGGCGGCGACTGCTATCCGTCAACGCCGATTGGCATCAATCTTCCCAACAGCAACTGGATTCGTGCACAACATGGCTCGAAATCCGTCACCATTGAGAATATCACAGACGCCTATGACAAAGCCGCTCAGGGCACCGGGTACAACGAAGAGTTCATGTGGAGCTCGTATGAGATTGACCTGATGAAGCAATATGGCACCATGACAGACAACCTGCATACCGACCTGCACGAATGTCTTGGACATGCCAGTGGCCAATTGCTTCCCGGAGTCGATCCTGATGCGCTCAAAGAACACGGATCGGCACTTGAAGAGGCACGTGCTGACTTGTTCGGACTCTATTATTGTGCAGATCCCAAGATGGTTGAGCTTGGTATTCTTCCCAATATGGAGGCATATAAAGCGCAATACTATAGTTATATGATGAATGGGGCGCTGACCCAACTGCGTCGTATCGAACTTGGCAATAATATCGAAGAAGCCCACATGCGTAACCGCGCCTTAGTCGCAAATTGGGTACTCGACCATGCCAATGGGGCTGTTGAACTCCGTCGGCGTGACGGCAAGACCTACATTGTGGTGAATGATTATGAGCGGCTACGGGCTTTGTTTGGCGAGTTGTTGGCCGAAATCCAGCGCATCAAGTCGACAGGAGACTATGCGGAGGGCGCACGCCTGATAGAACGTTATGGCGTGAAGATTGACCTCGGATTGCATCAGGAGATATTGGCCCGCTTCAACAAACTGGGCATTGCACCCTATAAGGGATTCGTCAACCCGGTATATACTCCGGCGTTCGACCGGCAGGGCAATATCACGGATGTCCATGTGGGCTATCTTGAAGGTTATGCAGAGCAGCATCTGCGCTATTCGCGTGATTACAGCCCGCTGACCAAATAGCCCGTTCGCTTTTCGCTTATCCTCAAATTAAATAAGTAATTATCTATAAATCATACAAAGCTATGACCGAAACAATCAAACGCACACTTAGAGATTCTGCGGCCTTGCGCTGGACGGCTCTGCTGCTCCTCGCTTTGGCCATGTTCTGTTCGTACATTTTCATGGACATCCTCTCGCCTATAAAAGACCTGATGCTGTCTGAGCGAGGCTGGGACAGTTCAGCCTTTGGCACGATGCAGGGCTCGGAGGTGTTCTTGAATGTGTTTGCTTTCTTTTTGATTTTTGCCGGCATTATCCTGGATAAGATGGGTGTCCGTTTTACGGCCGTCCTCTCCGGAGTGGTGATGCTGGTGGGTGCTGTCATCAAGTGGTATGCCCTTACCGATTCGTTTATGGGCAGTGGACTTGAGACGTGGTTTAATGAGCATCTTAACTATATTCCGTTATTCGACGAACTGGGTGTTTCTCCATTCTACCGTGGCATGCCTGCATCGGCCAAACTGGCTGCTTGTGGTTTCATGATTTTCGGATGCGGCTGCGAAATGGCCGGAATCACTGTCAGCCGTGGTATCGTCAAATGGTTCAAAGGACGTGAGATGGCCCTTGCTATGGGGTCCGAAATGGCTCTTGCCCGTTTAGGCGTGGCCACCTGTATGATTTTCTCACCTTTCTTTGCTCGTCTTGGAGGTCATGTGAGCGTCTCCCGTTCAGTGGCTTTTGGTGTCGTACTGCTGATGATTGCCCTGATCATGTTTATCGTCTATTTCTTTATGGACAAGAAACTCGATGAGCAGACCGGCGAGGCAGAAGAGAAGGACGATCCGTTCCGCATCAGTGACCTCGGTCAGATTTTGCGCAGCAGTGGTTTCTGGCTTGTGGCACTCTTGTGTGTGCTTTACTATTCGGCAATCTTCCCGTTCCAGAAGTACGCAGTGAATATGCTTCAGTGCAACCTCTCGCTCACAGCGCCCGAATCTGATACTTTCTGGGCAAGTACATCGGTTACGATAGTGCAATATGTGATTATGCTTGTTGTCGCTGCGGCTGGCTTTGCGAGCAACTTCCAGAAGAACCGTACCATGCGTAACCTGCTGCTCTGTGTGTCTGTTCTGGCTTTGGTGACCTATTGCTACATGGGCTATATGCGTCAGTCGGCAGAGGCGATATTTGCTGTGTTCCCATTGCTGGCTGTGCTGATTACTCCGATTCTGGGCAACTATGTGGATCACAAGGGCAAGGCAGCATCGATGTTGGTGCTTGGTGCAATCCTGCTTATCGTTTGCCATCTGACGTTCGCTTTTGTGCTGCCGATGTTTAAGGGCAATGCCGTTGGCGGTGTCGTAGTGGCCTATCTGACCATCCTTGTGCTGGGTGCGTCGTTCTCACTGGTTCCGGCTTCGTTGTGGCCCAGTGTTCCCAAGTTGGTAGAGCTCAAGATTATCGGTTCGGCCTATGCGCTCATCTTCTGGATTCAGAATATCGGTTTGTGGCTCTTCCCGCTGTTGATAGGCAAGGTTCTTGACAGTTCCAATCCGGACATAGTCAAGGGACTTGCAGAACATACCATCACCCCCGAGCAGGCTGCTGTCAGCTATGACTACACCATGCCGCTTGTGATGCTTGCCTGCCTTGGCGTAGCGGCTCTTCTGCTGGGCTTTGTGCTTAAGGCCGTTGACCGCAAGCATGGTTACGGGCTTGAGGAGCCTAACATCAAGTAGCCGACAGGATTGTCAGAAAATCAGAGCCCTCTGATGCGTCGTAAACGGCATCGGAGGGCTTTCTTTGTGTGTTATGTGAACTGGCGGCTTCTGCGCCATTCTCTGCATGTGCGCTGTGTCTGTCCGGTTCTGTTCAGATTTGCCTGCGTAGTTCAGGTAATTCGTTCTTTTTGATGTTCAGGCGGTTGAGGTAGTTCGTGATGTACGTGTAGTTGTCGGCATCGTCTTCTGTATACAGTTGTGTGAAGAGGGTTTGTGCCTGCCCCGCAAGTTGTATGGCCTGTTCGATGTGCCCCAGAATCTCAGCGCAGAGTGCTGCATTGGCGGCTGCGTATGCGCGTATTCTCACCTTTTTTTCTGTGTGCAGAATCTGCTCAAATGCTTCTCCGGCCTGTGCCCACCGGCGGTGGCAGAAGTCCTCATAGGCCGAGCGCAGTGCTTTGTTGCTGTTGCGGAAGACGTATCTGTCTTCGCAGGTCCAGTAGGGGAGTATGTGCTGAACAAACCGTGTGCCTGTGTAGAATGCCGCATGAGTGGCGGCTTCGGAGCGCTGGGGGAGTTGCCTGACAGCATGGTCAGCGATGGAGGATTCGGCTTCCCAACTCAAGGTGTCCGTCCTGCTGACCGACTGGCTGACAGCACTGCCTTGATGATGAACCGACCAGCTGCTGACGATGCTGACGTCAAGGGCTGCAATGTAACTGTCCGAATCGTCGATGTACAGGTCTGAAAGCTGATCAATCACTGCGATGCGGTTCAGAGCAATTATTGCGTCGACCTGATAGAGGGCGCAGAGCGAGTCGACAGCATGTGGCGTTAACTGGTGTGTGCTGAAGAAGTCGCCGCTGTTTTGTGTATGTTCCAGCAGGCTGACGCTTCTGAAGTATCCGTAGTCCTGCAGTTGATCGGCCGTCTGTATGAGGCACATCAGGGGCAGGCTGTCTGCCCTGACCGTCAGTTCAATATCGTCTGCTGTGGTGCTGAGTCTTGTGCTGTGTCCCCAGTCTTCGGGCTGGGTGGCTGTGTTGTTGACGAGCAGTATGTCCTGTGCTTTGGGAGCAAATGTGGCTTCGCCCGGGTGAAGCGTCTCGATAGTCATGTAGAGGCACTCGGCCTGCATGTGAATGCTAAAGGCCGTGAGAATCAGGATGATATATGCGGAGTGTTTCATTGCTTACAAGTTGACTGTCAGGCCGTCGTAGCCCATCTGCACATGTTCGGGCAGGGTGGGTGACACTACTGCATGCAGGCCGATGTCGTGTGAGAAGTGCGTGAGTATGGCCCGTTGTGGTTGTATGAGGTCTATGGCTTCAAGGGCTTCTTTCAGGCTCTTGTGCGTGGGGTGGGGCTGTTGTCGTAAT
>JAFUXZ010000149.1 GCA_017470795.1 Paludibacteraceae bacterium | reverse complement strand
GCGGGCTAATTGGGATGCTGAAGAAACATGGGATGTACAAGCCATTCCACTACTCGAACAGAAACCCGAGGAACTTATCCCAAACAAGACGAAAAACACAGAGAGGAACACACGCAACAAAATGGCACTGTAAGGTCCATATAGCACACAAAAAGACAAACGCTCTGCCCACCAAGAAGACATCCTGACTTGGTGGGCAGAGCATTTCAGGCCCGGACAACATCTCACTCGAAAGACAGATAAGGGCGCAAACGCTCCAGCAAAGCATCGTCGACATCGGGAAGAACGCGCAACTGCCCAATACTGTCAAGATGCACTCGACGGTGACGCAGATCTTCAATGGCAAAGGCAAGTTCGGTGCGGACATACGGATGACGGCGCAAACGAGATGCACGGGCGCGATTGACCGGAATCGGCTTAATCAAGGTCGTGTCTACGACAAAGGTTTCCCGCATAGATTCAAGCATCTGAGGCGTGAACCTCGGTATTAGCAGCAGCTGATCTACATCGTGAAAGCCCCCAAGACGCGTACGCAACAGGACAATCTGCGAGGCATAGTAGGGGCCGATGCCATGGATGAGCTGCAAAGAAGCGGTATCCGCCCTGTTAAGATCCAACAGGGTATCACGCTTCTCGCGCACAGTGTACTGAGGATGAGACCATCGGCTACTGTCAGGGACTGAAGTTGCGACAATCTTTACAAACGGACGTAAACGCGCAAACTGCTCTTCTGTCAGCGTGTATATATGCGCAAACTGCTCTGCATGCCTAAACGGACCACGCGATCTGTACTTCAGCACATTGGATGCCTGAAAGGGAGTCAGACCCAACCGAATCAGAGTAGCCGAATCGGCTGTATTAGGGTCAAACTCAAAGAGCAAGGAGTCAGGAAGCCAGTCGGACTGATAATCCGGTTGGCGGGTACGCTCCCGTCTGGACGAGGGCGTGGAAAAACGGGCGCGATATGCCGCCTCACGGCGTACACGCTGCACGCTGTCAACAGATTGCAAGGCAGAATCAACATCCAGATTGGTAAGATAGACCTCGGCAGGAGATTGTTGCTGATTCTGACGGTGCAACCACTCATAGACCACAACAGCTACAACAATCAGAAGCAAAAGCCAAAGGAAACCACGCCGCTGATTGCGCAAGGATGAGTTCAGACGCGACATCAGAACACGGATTTTATTAACGGGCCCATAGCGCTAATGCCGTTTCCACCACATCACGCCCCCGATTAGCAACAGCAGCAGGACAGGAAGACCAATACAGATTGTCTGCACCAACTTCCCCTCTGTACGGACAGAACGATCATTTAACAACCGGAGCGTCAGACGGCGCGTATGCGCATCAATCCACGACTCGTTGCCAACCAGCCAGAGCATTGTGTTCACAAGCAGTTCGCGATTGCCAAACTGCCGGCGTGAAAGCCTGTCAAACCCAAGGGGCAACGGACGATCTTGCTGAACATCATTGCGCACGATACTGCTCGCTGCAATCACAGCCTGACGAGCCGGCTCACTCTCATTCAACTGGTCTGTCACGCCCTGTATGCTGTCCGGACGCATTCGATAGGCAAAAGCCGATTGGAAACGCCCCTCCAGCAACACTCCCACAGGCACATATTGAAGGTCAAAATAGTCGTTTGTGGCTTGGAAAGGCTGCAAATCCACCTGAGCCGGTGTCGGGATAAGATGACAGGAGTTAGAGCCGGAAAGAAGATATTGAACATTAAGTTGCTCCGCATTGCCGACCAACTCGATTGGCGACGCAAACTGAGACATCACAGGCGAAACCGCCCGCGACACCACATGATCACCTGACACAAGAAGTATCGGAGCGTAATACCACGGAACGGGTTGAAAATCGGCCTGCTGCGGATCGAGCGATATATTGACAGGAACATCAAGGCTCTGTTCGTCCTGCAGAATAGCCCCTGTGATACGAACCCCATAACTAAACAACAAGTCAGCAAGATTCACGTCAAGCGGGATGGCAGGCGTTAATCCCGATTCAGACAATGCGTCCATATCGAACCGCACACCATCCAAGAGCCACAGCACACGGCCACCGTGCATCACGTACTGGTCTATCACGTATTTCTCCTGTTCAGTAAACGGGGTACGCGAACCTGCTATCACTATGGCTGCAAACGAATCAAGGATGCGTGCATCTGCCCCGATACGCCCGCGGTCAATATAGAAATACTGGCTCAACGCCTGGCATACATCATAGGTCTCCAACTCTGTGTATTCACCATGTCCTTCAATAAAAGCAATACGTTGTGCCTGCCCTTGGAGCAGTTGCCTAAGTGCAACTGAGGCTGTATGTTCGAGTGATTCGATGCTGATATTGATGTTCTCTTCTCCCGACAGACCGAGCGTATTGTGCAACAGTCCAAAGGCTTTTTGACGTTCACCCATTCTCATGACGGCCCACGGAAATACGAGTACCTGACGCGAACTTCCCCCAGACTCACTTTCATGAATCGTGACCGGCATCAGTGCACGGTCAGCGAGCCATTGATAGCTGCCTTCGTCAGACCCTTCTTCATGCGGTGTGACAAAGCGGTAGGTTATCGAAGAGGGAGTCTGCTGAGCAAACTCGTCAAGCAACTCGCCCACAGCCCTTTGCAGCCTGACAAAACTCGGATTCAAGTTATCGCCCGAAAGATATACGTCAATCTCAACGGGCTCGGTCAGGTTGCTTAACAGTTGCCTGGTTGGCTCTGAAAGGCTGTAACGTTTGTCGGCTGTCATGTCTATCCGGAAATGAAGCACATACAGCAAGGCGCACAATATCAACGTGGCAGCCACCGGTATGAGCTGCCACAGATTCTGTTTAGACGAAAAAAACTTCATGAAGTATCCTTATTGCTTCAATAAACGACGCCGGTCTATGCCTCCTCACGTCATACGCCGAGCCGCCGCCGCAGTTGCTCTACCTGCCGGTTCCACATGATGATCAGATCCTCCTGGTCTCCATCCGCTGCATGGTCTGTTATCAGCAGACTCACTTCGCCCGTAATCTCGGTAAGCAATATGCGCATCTCAAAGAATGTTCCCTGCTCCTCGTCAAGCCAATGAAAACGGATATACTCGCCTTCTTCCATGTTGAGCAAGCGAGCCTTTTGCTGCTGCCCACTCCACGTGAAGGTAAATATGTCACCATCGTTGTCAACTCTGTCTGCAAACCATTCGGACAGTCCGTTAGCCATGTGAATCTTGTTCCACAATGCTGCAATGGAGACTTTGCTCATCGAGTATTCTATATTGAACTTCTTCATCGGTGTAAACGGATTACAGGTTGAACATCTGATTAACGCTCCGACAGGAGACTTTCTTTCAAAAAACTATAGGGAAGCAGGTCGCGGGCCGATTCAAAAAGGTAAACCTCACGCGCTCCACAAAGCAACACCTGCATCGGATGATTGCTCGTTTGTTCAAATTCAGCCATCACCTGTCGGCATGAGCCGCACGGACTGATGGGATCGTCGACATAGCTTCCGTTGGTATATCCGGCAATGGCCAACGCGCGCATACCGATTCCGGGGCGGTTGGCATGAGCGTAAAACAGCACTGTACGCTCTGCACACAACCCCGACGGATAGGCAGCATTTTCCTGATTGCTTCCTGTCAGGATTTCACCATTGTCAAGCAGAAGGGCAGCCCCGACTGCGAAGTGTGAATATGGAGAATAGGAATTTTGAACTTGCTCTTTGGCACGTTGCACAAGAGCCTGTAGCGAAGCCGGAAGTTCGGCGTACGAAAAGACTTGTGCGCGAGTCTCAATCTTCAGCTCATGCATATTTTTCATGTTGTAAATCAGCGCAAAGATATAAAATATACCGTTAAATGCAAGAGTATCTAAATGAATTGTTGTACTTTTGCAATAGCCGCACTGACGTACGCCGCTCCGTAAGCTTTCAGTTCGTCTATTCTTGTAACATTTATCATCACACATCCTAACATGAAACGCTTTCTTCTGCTCTTAATCTGTACCGCCGGCATGATGCTGACACACGCACAAAAACTCTATCAGACCTATCTCGAATATATTGACCGCTACGCCGCATCAGCCATTGAGGAACAGAAAAAGTACGGCATACCTGCCAGCATCACACTCTCGCAAGGGTTACTTGAGTCACAAGCCGGACAGAGCGAACTGGCACGCAACACCAACAACCATTTCGGCATCAAGTGTCACAACGACTGGACCGGAGGGACCTATTACTACGACGATGATGCACGTGGCGAATGTTTCCGCGTGTACGACCGCGTGGAGCAATCGTTTGACGATCACTCCAAGTTTCTTGCCAACCGGCAGCGATATGCCGACTTGTTCGAGCTGGACCCCACCGACTACAAAGCATGGGCCAAAGGGCTGAAGGCTGACGGCTATGCTACCGATCCCAATTATGCCAACAAGCTCATCAAACTGATAGAGGACTACGAGCTGCATCGTTTTGACACATGGAGTCAGACAGCCGCCGTACAACAGGGGACTGCAAGAACGAGCACTTCAAAGTCTGACACAAAGACATCCAAGACAAGCACAACAGCCACAAAAGACAGCCGGAAAACGACTGCGTCAAGCAGCACCACTGCCGCAAAGCGACCCGTCATACGCAACAACGGCATCCGGTGTGTTGAGGCCCGT
>JAFUXZ010000148.1 GCA_017470795.1 Paludibacteraceae bacterium | reverse complement strand
TGTTGCGGATGGTGTGCGTGTGAATCTCGACGTTCGGATAACCTGCTATGCGTCTGCCGGTGTTGTAGAGAGCGTCAGACAAAACGACCACAAACTGATGTTCTGCATATCTGTTCAACTGACTACATATCGAGTCGGCCACCTGCAGCGCACCTCCCCTTTTTAAGTTTGAACAGTTTATAAGATATGTTGACATAATTCGGCAGTCTCTGATATCGGTGTGCATGACAAACGGGCAAAATCTCCCCTCGTCAGTCTGCACACTGCGAACCGCAAAGGTATGAAATGTGTGTCTGATGTGCAACAAAAGTGCTGAAAACTACGTCATAACAGTCACAAAACTACGCTTTTATTCGGACGTACAGCCTCGTTGGCATTGGTGACACGAAGCAGTCTCAGCGGGAGGTGGTCGGCATAAAGTCTTTTCTGTGACTTGCGCTGTCAGGTTTGCAGGGATTTGTTCATTGCCTGTCCGTGCAGCCCGAGGCGCAGCATGTGGGGCATGTTGCAGCTGTCTGCATCCGGCGGGCTCGGACGGACGGGAAATTTATGGCATCCCGGCTCCCGTCGGCGTCAGGTAGGGTGAAAGGTTGTCTGCTGATGCGTCTGGCAGCATTGTCAGTCCCGAAGCCTGCCCCCTCGGTGCAGCCGGCGGCGTCGGGCAGGCGGCATGCTTGAGGGCGGTGTGTGCGTGGCAGATTATGCGGCAATGTCGGCTTCGGGCGCTTTGCCAGAACGGGAATGACAGCGCCTCTTATAGACGCTTTTCCGGCGACGGGCTCGCTATTGTACAACCCAAATAGATTGTGTAAATTTGCTCCATAAACGTCAAATCTGTTCAACTATGTTCCATTTTATGCAAGATATGCCGGGGCTGCTGCAAGCCTACTGGATTATTGCTCTCGCGGCATCATTGATTTTCGTGATTCAGACAGTATTGAGCTTCATCGGTTTGGATGCAGATACAGACACAGATGTGTCGGGAGCCGATGTAGACCTGTCGTCGGGCGATGTTCCGGGCATGTTTACCTTCAGAAATCTGATTAGTTTTCTGCTCGGGTATGGCTGGTCCGGGGTCTGCTTCTACAGTCTGATAAGCTCTGTGCTTTGGCTTAATGTAGTCAATGTGGCCGTTGGCTTGCTGTTTGTGCTGACTTTCTTCCTCATTATCTCACAGATTATGAAGCTCGGCAAGGATGCAAGTTTCAGGATTCAGCAGTCGGTCGGGCTGAATGCCGACGTCTACCTGCGTATCCCGGCACGTCGGAGCGGAACAGGGAAGGTGCAGGTGAGCGTGAACGGAACAGTACACGAACTTGACGCCGTGACCGACGGTGAAGAACTTCCGACCGCGGGCAAGGTGCACATAGATTCGGTGATAGACTCAAGCACCGTGCTGGTCAGCCGCGGCTGAACAACCAATCGGACACTTTCAGAACGAATAATTACAAACCCTCTAAATCATAAATTATGCCCACACCTTCCACATTAGTTCTCGTATTGGTAGTGGTGGCGTTCATGATCTTCGCCGCCCTGATCAAACGCTACAAGCGTTGCCCGTCTGATAAAATTCTGGTGATCTACGGCCGCACGGGCGGTTCGTCGGCTCACTGCATTCATGGCGGCGGAGCCTTCATCTGGCCCATCATACAGGACTACGCCTACCTAAGTCTGACGCCAATCAGCATTGAGGCCAATCTGACCAACGCATTGAGCAAGCAAAACATCCGTGTGGATGTCCCCTGCCGCTTTACGGTCGGAATTTCCACCGATGCAGACAGTATGAACAATGCAGCCGAACGTCTGCTTGGACAGACCGCAGACCAGATACAGGAACTGGCCCGTGATATTTTGTTCGGCCAGCTGCGTCTGGTCATAGCTACGATGTCGATTGAAGAAATCAATGCCGACCGCGACAAGTTTCTGGAGAATGTATCAAAAAACGTTGAGGCCGAGTTGAAGAAAATCGGTCTGCGTTTGATCAATGTTAACGTGACCGACATCAAGGACGAGTCGGGTTACATCGAAGCTCTCGGTAAGGAGGCAGCCGCCAAGGCCATCAACGAAGCTAAAGTGAGCGTGGCCGAGCAGGAGAAGATCGGTGAGATTGGTAAGGCAGAGGCCGTCCGTGACACGCGTATCCGCACCTCGCAGGCCAATGCTGAAGCCGTCAAGGGCGAGAATGCCGCGAAGGTTGAGATAGCCAATTCAGATGCCGACCGTCGCAGCCGCGAGGCCGAAGCACTCAAGATCGCTGTGGCTGCCGAAAAAGTTCAGGAAGCCAACGCCCTGAAAGAAGCCTATGCGGCTCAGCAGGTGGCTGAAGAAGCACGTGCCGACCGCGAACGGGCAACACAACGGGCCAACGTCATCGTTCCGCAGGAGATTGAGAAAAGCCGCAAGATTATCGAAGCTGAAGCCGAAGCCGAGAAAATACGCGTCAACGCCAAAGGACAGGCGGATGCAATCTACGCTAAGATGGAAGCCGAAGGTAAGGGTATGTATGAAGTACTTACCAAGCAGGCCCAGGGCTATGACAAGATGGTTCAGGCCGCAGGCGGTGATGCCCAGAAAGCATATATGCTGCTTCTGATAGAGAAGCTGCCTGACCTCGTCCGTACGCAGGTAGAAGCCGTCAAGGGCATTAAGATTGACAAGGTTACCGTGTGGGACAACGGGACGGTCAATGCTGACGGCAAAGGCTCGACAGCCAACTTCGTGAGCGGTCTGATGAAGTCAGTGCCTCCGCTGAACGATTTGTTTGACATGGCCGGCATGAACCTGCCAGCCTATCTCGGACAGAAGACAGATGCAGACGACGTGACAACACAGGAAGCAGTCGGTCAGGAAAAGAAACAATAACCCTCAAAAAACGAAAGCAATGGCAGACATCAAAGAAATAATTGCCAACCAGTTGGGCGGAGAGCTGAATCTCCAGAATATACTCGGCAAACTGAAGGGGCTGCCTGTAGAACAGGTAGAGGCGTTCGTCAAAGAACATTTCGGGAGCAACGAGAAGTTCGTTTCAACCGTCGGCATGCTGAAGTCGGCAGGCAAGGTCAGTGAAGACGACATAAAACAATGGCCGGAGCCTTTGCGCAAACTCCTCGCAGGTGGTGTAGACCTCTCCGGCATAGCAGACAAAGCCAAAGGACTCCTTGGCGGCCTGCTCGGAAAGAAGTAGTCCCCCTGACGGATATGTACACAGGGCTGTCGAGATCTATGGTCTTGGCAGCCCTGCCCTTATGTTGACATACACCGGTGCTGTGTCTGTTGGCTCATTGCTGTCTTTTCGCTACTTTTGCAGCATTGTTCGGACTCATATCGGTTTGGATTTTGAAAGAAGGGTATTAGTCAAGGATGCCGGATGCCGGACATAAAGACTGACATGGCCGAAGACGATAAGCAGAACATAGACCTGTTAGAACAGCAGAAGACCATCAGTGTGGTGGGCGCACGGGTGCACAATCTGAAGAACGTTGATGTAGACATCCCGCGTGGCTCACTGACGGTCATCACGGGTGTGTCCGGATGCGGCAAGTCGTCATTGGCTTTCGATACAATCTTTGCAGAAGGACAGCGTCGGTACATAGATACCTTTTCGGCATACGCCCGTGGCTTTCTGGGGACGCTTGAGCGACCTGACGTCGATGAGATAACAGGCTTGAGTCCGGTAATCTCCATTGACCAGAAAACCACGAACAACAACCCCCGCTCAACAGTCGGCACGACAACCGAGATATACGACTACCTGCGACTGCTCTTTGCCCGCGCTGCCGAAGCATATAGCTACAACACGGGTGAACGCATGGTCAAATACACCGATGAACAGATTGTTGACCTCATCGTGCGCGACTATGCATCTCACAAAATCTATATCCTTGCTCCGCTCGTGCGCAATCGTAAAGGGCATTATCGCGAGCGGTTCGATCAGATGCGCAGGAAGGGCTATTCATACGTACGTGTAGACGGCGAGTTGCGCGAACTTGCTCAGGGAATGAAACTCGACCGCTACCGCAACCACGATGTCGAGCTGGTAATAGACCGGCTGGCTGTCTCCGAAAAAGACCGCCATCGGATGCTCGAGTCGCTGTCAAAAGCCATGCAGCAAGGCAATGGCATCATGATGCTTTTTGATCAGGACGAGGGCGCAGTCCGCTACTACAGCCGGTCGCTCATGTGCCCGACGACGGGCATCAGTTATGCAGACCCGGCTCCGCATAACTTCTCGTTCAATTCACCTCAGGGAGCCTGCCCGCGATGCAAAGGACTGGGCGTGATCAACGAGTTAGACATGCAGAAGATTGTGCCCAATGCGAAATGGAGCATCAGAGAAGGCGGCATCGCTCCATTGGGCAAGTACAAGAACAACGTAATCTTTTGGCAGATATCATCCTTGCTCGAAAAGTACGGCAAAACCTTGGAGACACCCATAGCCGACCTGCCCGAGGAAGCCATAGATGAGATTATGAACGGCTCCACAGAGCGACTGCACATCAAAAACGAAGCCTTGGGTAACTCCAACTACTTCGTGGCCTACGAAGGCATACTGAAATATCTGGAGATGCAGGCTGACAGCACAGCATCGGCAACCGAGCAAAAATGGGCGGGACAATTCAGTCATGAAGTCGTATGCCCGGAGTGCCATGGACAGCGTTTGTGCCGCGAAAGCCTTCACTTCCGCATCGGCGGAAAGAACATTGCCGAGCTGGCCGCTATGGACATCGATGACCTGCTGCGCTTCCTGAACGACGTGGAGCCGAAGCTGGACGACCGGCAGCAGCGCATAGCAGCTGAGATTTTGAAGGAGATTCGCGCCCGTCTGCAGTTTATGTCAGACGTCGGCCTGCAATATCTCTCACTCGCAAGAAGCAGCCGGAGCCTGTCGGGCGGTGAAAGCCAGCGTATCCGCCTGGCAACACAGATCGGGTCTGAGTTGGTCAATGTGCTGTACATCCTTGACGAGCCCAGCATCGGTCTTCACCAACGTGACAATATCCGCCTGATACAATCCCTGAAGCGCCTTCGCGATGCAGGCAACTCCATCATCGTTGTCGAGCATGATGAGCAGATGATGCGTGAGGCAGACTACGTGGTCGATTTGGGACCGAAGGCGGGCAGACTGGGGGGTAACGTTTTGTTTAGCGGATCGCCGGAAGATATGCTGAAGGCCGATACGCTCACGGCACGCTATCTGAACGGGCAATGCACAATCGAACCGCGCCTCTCGCTGCGTCCCGGAAATGGAAAGTACATAACGCTGCACGGATGCACAGGGCACAACCTGCAGCATGTAGATGTCCGTTTCCCGTTAGGTTGTATCGTGTGCATCACGGGAGTCTCAGGTTCCGGCAAGTCATCGCTGGTCAATGGAACCCTATACCCGATATTAAGTCAGAAATTCTATCGCTCGCTTCAGGAACCGTTGCCTTACGAGTCGGCAGAGGGGCTGGATAATGTGGACAAGGTCGTGTGTGTGGACCAAAGTCCGATTGGGCGCACTCCCCGCAGCAATCCTGCAACCTATTCCGGCGTGTTCAATGATATCCGGACGCTGTTTGCATCGCTTCCGGAGGCGAAGATCAGGGCCTATAAACCTGGACGCTTCTCGTTCAACACGTCAGGCGGTCGCTGTGAAGTCTGCTCCGGCAACGGATACAAGACGATAGAGATGCACTTCCTGCCTGATGTCTATGTTCCCTGTGAGGCGTGCTCGGGGAAAAGGTATAACAAGGAGACTTTAGAAGTGCGTTTCAAAGGCAAATCGATTGCCGACGTGCTTGACATGACAATCAATCAGGCCGTCGAGTTTTTCGAGAACCAACCCGTCATTCTTAATAAAATCAAGACGCTTCAGGACGTTGGTCTCGGATATATCAAGCTCGGCCAAAGCAGTACGACGCTGTCGGGCGGTGAGAGTCAGCGTGTCAAACTGGCTTCCGAGTTGTCCAGACGTGATACGGGACGGACGCTGTACATTCTTGACGAGCCGACCACAGGGCTTCACTTTGAGGACATCAAGATTCTGATGTCGGTCCTTAATCGTTTGGCAGACAGAGGGAATACAATCCTGATAATCGAACACAACACAGATGTCATCAGGTTATCCGATTATATTATCGACATGGGGCCGGAAGGCGGGAAAGGTGGCGGACAGATTGTTGCGACAGGTACTCCGGATGAGATTCGACACAATGACCAAAGTATCACAGGGCGATATATATAGTCGCTAATCTACAGGTTTATGACGGAGAATGACAATATAAACGAACTGGCTGATCAGCTGGAGCAGGAGACGGGGATAGACTTCATTGATTCCGAAGGGAATGAACGCGATGTCCCCATAGAGCAGCGTCGTCGCCGGTCTGTCGGCGAGTTGCTCCGCGGCTTGCTTCAAACTTTACGTCCGTCGCATTTGAAGCGTATCTTCAGCAGGGAGAATATCAGGCAGTTTATTCAGAAGAATTTCACCCAGTCGGAAGACAGCAACATGCGTCTGGCCTCTGCGGTAGCGTTGGGGCTTGCTGTGGGGTGTCTTCCATACTATTTCTATCAGTATGTCCTGACCTATTTTCTTGCGCGCAAATTCCGGCTGAACAAGATTATAGCCTTGTTCATGAGTAATATCAGTCTGCCTCCGTTCCTGCCGTTCATTCTGTATGCAAGTTATCGGATCGGATGCGTGCTGATGGACAGTGAGGTCGTGGTCGGAATGCAGGGAATATCGTACAAATCGCTTGGGGAGGTCGTGATGCAATATACGATAGTAGGGGTCGTGCTTGCGCTACTTGTCGGCGCGGCGGCTTTCCTGCTTTCATGGGGAGTCTTGGCCATGACACGCCATAAATCCCGTTCCTAAAATCTTTTTTACAGTGTGTTCTGCCTTCGTTGGTCGCCGCTATTCGTGGTGATAGGGCTCG
>JAFUXZ010000147.1 GCA_017470795.1 Paludibacteraceae bacterium | reverse complement strand
CTCGGGCGGATTGATATATTGGTACAGTGCAGGGGCTGATGATGCGTAGACCGTTGTCCGCGGGAGTTCCACTCCGAAACGGATGTCTTGCGTCTGAAACAGAGCTTTCAGCCGCAGCAGGCGTGCTGTGCCGAAATAGGGCAGCTCGTTCACCATGAAGTCCAACTCTGACACATGCTGCAGACTTGCTTCCTGTGGAGCATTCATCAGGTGTATGTACTGCTCGTATGTCATCGGGCTACCACTTCGCTACTGTGTCGTTGTAAATCTGCTCCACAATCTCGTTAATCATTGTGTTGCACAATTCGTCCTGCACGGCGGTGAGCATCTGGCTGGAGTCAAAGGTCTGGTAGGCCGTGTAGGTCTTCTCATAGTCGTCTTCAGGATTGGCGTTGTTCTTGAACCTGACCTTGATACTTATGGTCAGTTTGGTTTCGGCGGCGTAGTTGTCCGTCGCACTGATTGCCGTGTTGTCAATGCGATAGCCGGTGATTTCCCCTTCAAGTTGCATGTCGCCGTCTTGGCGGAGTACCGTCAGGCGTGTCTGTCGCCGATACTGGTCGCGGAGTGCTTCTGAAAACTGGTTGGCCAGATTGGGGTTGACGAGCTCAGCGTTGTTGGGGAAGTCGGCTATGGAGATGCTGTGCGTCTTGCTGTAGTCAATGCTTGCACCGTTGAATTTATAACTCACGGAACATCCGCTGAAACTCATCGTCAGCAGCAAAACAAACGCAACGTATTTGCTATAAGTCGATGTCATATTCTTTGATTTTCCGATAGAGCGTACGCTGTGATATTCCGAGTTCGGCAGCGGCTTTGGTGCGATTGCCACGATTGTGTTCAAGAGCCTGTCTGATGCGTTTGGCCTTCATCTCATTGATGGTCAGATGATGAACGTCTCCTGACGTCATGGCCTCATCAACATCATGAATCTCTACTTCTTCCACTTCGGCATACTCCGTGTCGTCGATGGTCTTGGTCTTTGTCGGAATCTGTGTTTCTACCCGGCGGACGGGTTCAATCGTTTCTGCATCCAGTGTGATTGGGGTCTTGTCGACAATCACCGATGCTGTTGGGGCTGACTGTGCGGCAGGTTTCTGGTCGCTCAGCATCCGCATCTCGTCTTTGAGCATCTTGATGTCCCGGCGCATGTCTATCAGCACTTGATAAATCAATTCGCGCTCGTTCTTGAAGTTGCGTCCGTCATTGGCTTCCAACTCATGCGGAATAGCGAGCGATGTCGTCCCGCGGTCGCGTGGAAGATACCGGCTGAGTGTCTCTGCGGATATTTCGCGTTCTGTCTCGATGATGGATATCTGTTCTGTGATATTTTTCAGTTGCCGGATGTTGCCGTTCCAGCCGTAGTCAACGAGCATGCGCCGTGCATCATCTGTCAGGTGTATGCTCGGCATGTGGTTCTTCTCCGCAAAGTCGTTGGCAAACTTGCGAAAGAGTAGTGGGATGTCCTGCTTTCGTTCGCGCAAAGACGGCACATGGATAGGCACGGTGTTCAGCCTGAAGTACAGGTCACTCCTGAACTTTCCTTGAATGACAGCATCTTCCACGTCAACATTCGTGGCAGCAACGACGCGTACGTTGGTTTTCTGGATCTTAGACGACCCGACCTTTATGAATTCGCCGGATTCGAGGACGCGCAGCAGCCTGACTTGCGTAGCAAGAGGCAACTCGCCCACCTCATCCAGAAAGATTGTTCCTCCGTCAGCCACCTCAAAGTAGCCCTTGCGTTCGCTCATGGCTCCGGTGAACGACCCTTTCTCGTGTCCGAAAAGCTCGGAGTCAATCGTCCCGTCAGGAATGGCTCCGCAGTTCACGGCAATATATGGGCCGTGTTTGCGTGCGCTGAACTGATGGATGATTTTCGGGAAGTTCTCTTTGCCCACGCCGCTCTCACCGGTGATGAGTACCGACAGGTCGGTCGGTGCTACGCGTACTGCCGTGTCAATGGCTCTGTTGAGGCCGTCCGAATTGCCTACAATGCCAAACCTGGCCTTTATATTCTGCAGTTGTTCTGTGTTCATGCGTGTATGCGTAATGTGCCAAAATGGCAGACACAGGTAATCCTTTTCCATAAGTTTTACAAATAGCCCGTACGTATTCCGGCCGTCCTGTGTGTCACGTTAGCTGCATGTGCAGGGATGTCAGAGTGTGGCGATGCAGCCAAAGCCTTCCGTGCAGCTGTTGCCGCCGGCGGCAGGACATGCGGTGTTTTGGGTGCTGCTGTAGCCGGCAGAACACTGATGCGGGAAGACATGCACCCTGTTGGAGCCGTTGGAGCAGGAGAAGTGTACGGACGACATGCCGTTGTCGCCTTCTGTCAGACGTCCGGATAAGCAGTAGGGATACATGCCGCCTTAGGCTCGGGTAAGGCATGCTGCTTGCGGCTGTCCGTTTCCGACAGATTTGCACGCACACATCCGTTACCTGCCATGACAGCCCGCGTATAGGGCGGCAGCCGGCAAGGCCTGACAAATTATCCAATCCGCCTCAGAAGCATGCATAATTCGCTATTTTTATTGTAACTTTGCAAATCTTACAATAGCAAGAGCAAGAAGAATTATGTTTGAAAATCTGAGTGAACGGCTTGAACGGTCGTTCAAAATACTGAAGGGACAGGGACGCATTACGGAGATAAACGTTGCCGAGACGCTGAAAGACGTCCGCAAAGCCCTTACAGAAGCCGATGTCAACTATAAAACGGCTAAGCAATTCGTTGACATGGTTCGGGAGAAAGCTATCGGACAGAACGTACTGACTGCCCTCAATCCGAACCAGTTGATGATAAAAATCGTCCACGATGAGTTGGCAACACTCATGGGGGGAGAGCATATCGATGTCAATCTGCATGGAAATCCGGCCATTATTCTCATGTCGGGATTGCAGGGTTCCGGTAAAACCACATTCTCCGGCAAGCTGGCTAACATGCTCAAGACCAAACGAGGCAAGAAACCCCTGCTCGTAGCGTGTGACGTGTATCGTCCGGCTGCTATTGAACAGCTCAAAGTCGTCGGCGAACAGATTGGCGTTCAGGTATATATCGTAGAAGGAAGTACGGATCCGGTAAAAATAGCGCGCGACGCAGTGGCCTATGCCAAGGAGTATGGTTTCGATTGTGTCATCGTCGACACAGCTGGCCGGTTGGCCGTTGACGAGCAGATGATGCAGGAGATTGCTGCCATCAAGCAGGCCATCCAACCACATGAAACGCTCTTTGTGGTAGACGCAATGACGGGTCAGGACGCCGTCAATACAGCCAAAGAGTTTAACGACCGGCTCGACTTCGACGGCGTAGTGCTGACCAAGTTGGACGGCGATACGCGCGGTGGTGCAGCCATATCCATACGTTCTGTGGTGGATAAACCCATCAAGTTTATCGGAACGGGCGAGAAGATGGATGCCATAGACGCTTTCCATCCTGCCCGCATGGCCGACCGCATTCTCGGAATGGGCGACGTCGTGTCACTGGTCGAACGGATTCAGAATCAATACGACGAAGAAGAGGCCCGTCGACTGGAACGTAAGATTGCAAAGAATCAGTTTGACTTTGAGGACTTCATGGCTCAGATTCAGCAGATCAAGAAAATGGGCAATGTCAAAGACCTGATGGGCATGATTCCGGGCGTAGGCAAGGCTCTGAAAGACGTTGAGATTGGCGATGATGCCTTCAAGAGCATTGAGGCCATCATTAACTCCATGACCCCCGAAGAAAGACATCATCCGGGCATCCTGAACGGAAGCCGCAAAAACCGTATTGCCAAAGGAAGCGGCACATCCATCGTCGAAGTGAACCGGCTGCTCAAACAATTTGACCAGACGAGCAAGATGATGCGGATGGCATCGAGCGGCAAGATTAAGCAACTCGCTAAACGACACAGATAATACATGCAACTGATTGACGGAAAACTTGTTTCGCAGCAGATACGTTCTGAACTCAAGGCCGAGGTGGAGCGTATGGTGGAGCAGGGGATGAGACGGCCTCACCTCGCTGTTGTCATTGTCGGACATGACGGGGGAAGTGAGACCTATGTGGCTGCCAAAGTGAAGGCATGCGAAGAGGTTGGATACCGGTCGACACGTATCGCCTTCGAAGCCGACGTGACAGAAGAACAGCTGTTGCAGAAGATTGATGAGCTCAACCGGCAGGCTGACCTTGACGGATTTATCGTGCAACTGCCGCTCCCGAGCCATATTGACGAGCAGAAGATTACGTTGGCCATAGCACCGGAGAAAGACGTCGACGGATTTCATCCTGTCAATGTTGGGCGGATGAATCTGGGTCTGCCGTGTTTCCTGTCGGCAACTCCCGCCGGAATCATCGAACTGCTGCGCCGCTATCAGATTCCGACTCAGGGAAAACACTGTGTCATCATCGGCAGGAGCAACATTGTGGGACGTCCTGTAGCTACCCTGATGGCACAGAAAGGCTATCCGGGTGATGCCACCGTAACAATCTGCCACAGCCGTACACAAAATCTGAAGCAGATATGCCAGACGGCAGACATCATCATTGCTGCCTTAGGACGTCCGGGCTTCGTGACCTCCGACATGGTCAAGCCGGGAGCTGTCGTGATTGACGTCGGGACTACGCGCGTTCCTGATGCAACACGCAAGAGCGGATTCAGACTCGCCGGAGATGTTGATTTTGAGCATGTTGCTCCGCTCTGCAGTTATATCACTCCCGTTCCGGGTGGAGTAGGCCCGATGACGATAGCGTCGTTGCTGCTCAATACGATGCAGGCTGCAAAACAGACACAGAACCTGCTGTGAAGACAGCAATGCACAGCATGGCGCATTGGCGTTTTGAAGCAAAAAAACAATACATTTGCACACAGACAACAACTAAAAGAAAAACACAGTCATGAAAGGAATCGTATTAGCCGGAGGTTCTGGCACACGCCTTTACCCCATCACAAAAGGAGTCAGCAAACAGTTGCTCCCGATATTTGACAAGCCGATGGTCTACTATCCCATCTCCGTGCTGATGTTGGCCGGTATACGTGACATTCTGATTATATCCACTCCGCAAGATCTGCCGGCTTTCAGACGTCTGCTCGGTGACGGGTCTGACTATGGTGTCCGCTTCAGCTATGAGGAACAGCCGTCACCCGACGGATTGGCACAGGCGTTTATCATTGGCGAGAAGTTCATCGGCGATGATGACGTGTGTCTCGTTTTGGGTGATAACATTTTTCAAGGTCCAGGCTTCACGCAGACCCTCAAACATGCTGTCAGGAATGCAACTCAGGAGCACAAGGCCACCGTATTCGGCTATTGGGTCAGTGATCCGGAGCGCTATGGCGTAGCGGAAATTGATGCCGAAGGCAACTGCCTGAGCATTGAGGAAAAGCCCAGACAACCCAAGAGCAATTATGCCGTTGTCGGACTATATTTCTACCCGAATAAAGTCGTTCAGGTGGCCAAGACCATCAAGCCGTCAGCGCGTGGAGAACTGGAGATTACATCCGTCAATCAGCAGTTCCTTGCCGACGGCGAACTGAAGGTTGAGACGCTGGGGCGCGGATTTGCCTGGTTGGATACCGGGACGCACGACTCACTGTCAGAGGCTTCAACATACATTGAGGTGATTGAGAAACGGCAGGGGCTGAAAGTAGCCTGTCTTGAAGGAATAGCGTTCTCACAGGGATGGATAACGGCCGAACAACTCCGTCAGATTGCTCAGCCGATGTTGAAGAATCAGTACGGGCAATACCTGATGAAACTTGCTGAAACAGGCGCATGAAAACCTTCACGTCGTTCTGACCTGCCGGTGAGGTGGATAAGGCAGCACCGATAGGGAAGAATGACCACAGAAACAATCAACCCGGAAATAACTAAGTTCCAAGATATGGAGATTATTGAAACAAATATACCCGACGTACTCATACTTAAGCCACGTGTGTTTGCCGATGCACGTGGTTATTTCTTTGAGTCGTTCTCTCAACGCGATTTTGACCGTCAGGTACGCCCGATTCAGTTTGTGCAGGATAACGAAAGCCGTTCAAGTTATGGCGTGATTCGCGGTCTGCACTATCAGAAGATGCCCCATGCACAGAGTAAAATCGTCAGATGTGTTCAGGGACGTGTGCTGGACGTAGCCGTAGATGTCAGACATGGCTCACCAACGTTTGGGCAGCATGTGGCCGTCGAACTCAGCGAAGAGAATCATCTGCAGTTCTTTATCCCGCGCGGATTCGCGCATGGGTTTGCCGTGTTGAGCCCTACGGCTGTCTTCCAGTATAAATGCGATGCTTTCTATGCTCCACAGAGTGAGGGGGGCATACGCATGGATGATCCGTTGCTGAATATCGACTGGAAAATTCCTGCAGACAAAGTCATCATGAGTGAAAAAGACAAGGTGCATCCCTATCTGTCAGATGCGCCCGTAGACTTTGACTACAACACCAATCTTTATCAATGAATATCCTCGTTACAGGCGCTAACGGACAGCTGGGCAACGAAATGCGCATCGTTGCAGCCCAGAGCAAAGACCATTATTTGTTCACCGACATCGCTGAACTCGATATCACCAATGCAGAAGAAGTCAGCCGTTTTGTACAGTCAGAAGGCATCGACATTGTGGTCAACTGCGCTGCATATACCAACGTTGACGCAGCCGAGACAGACGAAGAACGGGCTGCTCTGATCAACGCCACCGCCGTCGAGTATCTCGCGCAGGCAGTCAAAAACGTCGGCGGCTTGCTGATTCATATCTCAACGGACTATGTCTTCGGTGGCCTGAACAACAATACCCCATGCTCTGAAGACCTTCCCGTCAGCCCCACAGGAGCCTATGGGCGCACGAAACTCAACGGCGAACGGGCCATCGCCCGGTCAGGATGTCGCAGTATCATTTTGAGAACCGCATGGCTGTACAGCGAGTTTGGGAAGAACTTTGTCAAGACGATGCTTGCCTTGACAGCCACCAAGCCTCAGCTGAACGTTGTGTTTGACCAGGTCGGCACGCCTACCTATGCCTACGATCTTGCAAAAGCCATATACGAAATCATTGACAAGCGTCTGTTCATTCATAGTGAGGGAATCTATCACTATTCTAACGAGGGCGTCTGCTCGTGGTACGACTTCACAAAAATGATAGCTTTCTATTCGAGACATGACGCATGCGAAATCAATCCTTGTCATAGTTCGGAATTTCCGTCACCGGTGGTGCGTCCGAGTTACAGTGTGTTGGATAAGACAAAGTTTAAGACCACATTTGGTCTTCATGTACCATATTGGACAGATTCGCTCCAACGCTGCATTCACAATTTGGAGAAGCAGTAGGAGAGAAACATCCGTACTTATGACCTGCCTCTGAAGCAGATATGCAAAAGCATCGCAAATAATAATCTTTTGTGGAACATCAAAAATAATGACGGCATGAAAACCATTATGATTACCGGCGGAGCAGGCTTTATCGGCTCGCACGTCGTACGTTTGTTCGTTAACAAGTATCCCGAATATCACATCATCAATCTGGATAAGTTGACCTATGCGGGAAACCTCGCCAATCTGAAGGACATCGAGAATCGCCCGAATTATACATTCGTCAAAGCAGATATATGTGATTTCGACACCATGCTTCAACTGATGAAAGAGCATCATGTTGACGGTATCATTCATCTGGCAGCCGAGAGTCATGTTGATCGTTCTATCAAGGATCCGTTTACGTTCGCCCGAACCAATGTGATGGGTACGCTCTCTCTGCTGCAGGCTGCAAAGATATATTGGGAATCCCTGCCGGAGACGTACGAGGGAAAGCGGTTCTATCACATATCAACAGATGAGGTGTATGGAGCCTTGGCGTTGACCCGACCGGAGGGCGATGCCGACGGACGCGGCCCATACGGAGAGGACTTCTTTACTGAAGACAAGAAGTACATGCCTCATAGTCCGTATAGTGCAGCCAAAGCCGCCTCCGATCATTTTGTTCGAGCCTACCATGACACCTACGGCATGCCGACCATCGTTACCAACTGCTCCAATAACTATGGCCCCTATCAATTTCCGGAGAAGTTAATACCTCTGTTTATCAACAATATCAGACACAGGAGACCGTTACCTGTGTATGGCAAAGGCGAGAACGTACGCGACTGGCTGTACGTTGAGGATCATGCCCGCGCCATTGACCTCATATTCCATCAAGGCAAGGTAGCGGAGACGTACAACATCGGAGGATTCAACGAATGGAAGAATATAGACATCGTCAAGACCCTTATTCGCACGGTAGACCGCATTCTTGGCCGACCTGAGGGCGCAGACGACGATTTAATCACCTATGTGACCGACCGCCAGGGACATGACTTGCGTTATGCCATCGATTCTACCAAGCTCCAGCGCGAATTGGGCTGGGAACCATCCCTGCAATTTGAAGAAGGCATCGAAAAGACCGTCCGTTGGTATTTGGACAATCAAGAGTGGATGGATAATGTCACGTCAGGTGACTATCAGAAGTATTACGAAGAAATGTACGCTAAAAGATGAAGACCATGAAGCAAAGCTGCATGATATTGCTCAGCCTGACTATGGGGCTGATGTGCATCTCATGTCGGTCCACGAAGACGTTGTTCATGGTGGGTGATTCCACGATGGCCGACAAGTCGGAATTGATTGCCTCTCCCGAGCGGGGGTGGGGGCAGTTGTTCGCTACCTATATGGACTCGACAAAAGTCAAGATTCAGAACCATGCCAAGAATGGGCGCAGCACGCGCTCCTATCTTAACGAAGGCCGATGGGATGAGGTGATGAAGCGCATCAAGAAAGGAGATGTGGTCATCATTGAGTTTGGACATAACGATACGAAACCTGATGCCGAACGTCACTCGACGGTTGAAGAGTACAAACTCAATCTGTCGCGTATGGTCAATGATGCCCGCGCCAAGGGAGCCATCCCCGTTCTGGCAACGAGTATTGTTCGCCGCCAGTTCGAAAACGGGCAGGTAAAAAATACGCATGGCAACTATCCTGAAGCCATGCGCGAGGTAGCCCGACTGCTGGATGTCCCTGTACTCGATTTGAACAAGACAAGTACTGACTGGCTCCAGTCATTGGGCGATGAGAGCAGTAAGGCTTACTATATGAATGTCGAGCCCGGTAAATGGTCAAAATTTCCCAACGGGAAGACTGATGACACTCATCTCAAGGAAGCCGGAGCGTTGGATATCGGTCTGCAGGCAGTTCAAGAGATAGAGCGATTGAATCTGCAGCCGCTTATCCGGTGGATTGTTCCGGAAGGAAAGCGCAAGACTGCATATACCACACCGTGCGGCATCAAGTGATGCTTTCAGGAAATAAAAATCCCCGATGTCTCAATGTGGGCATCGGGGATTTTTGCTTTCTGACAATGGTTTAGAATCTGTAGCGGATTCCAAGGTCAATACCGCTAATCAGTCCCTGATCGTAGAAGCCGCTTCCGGCAATACCGATCACAGGGCGATAGTCCAGTGAGAGTTGGAGAGGGAACCAGAAGTTGTATTCGATGCCGATACGACCGGCCACACCAATCAGGAAGTTGGGGTCACCCAAGTCCCAGATACCCACACCGGCACCTACACCGGGATACCAGTTCCATTCGCCTTTGCCGGACCATGACTTGATATTGAAAATCCAGTCATACGTACCAACGGCATGCAATCCGTTGAATCCCGGCAGACCGGCATCAATACTGATCATGTTGCTTTCTCCCAATCCATGTTCGTAGGAAAATTCTACGCCATAGCCGATGCGTCCACCGATAGCTCTCGGAGCTGCACTCATTCCGACCCATGCTGCTACGAGCATGATTGTCATCAGTAAAACTTTTTTCTTCATACTTTGATTGATTATAAGTGTTGTTAGTGTAGTTCGTCAAGAGCCTGTTTGATGCGGCGGAATCCCTCAGTGATGTTTTCTTCAGAGTTGGCATACGACATGCGTATGTAATCGGGTGCACCGAATCCTGTTCCTGCAACGGTTGCTACATGGGCCACTTCGAGCAAATACATTGCCAGTTGGTCGGCGTTCTCAATCTTGCGTCCGTCGGCAGTGGTCTTTCCAAAATAGGACTTGCATTCAGGGAAGATGTAGAAAGCTCCTTCCGGACGATTGGCACGCAGGCCGGGTATGTCAGCAACCAGCCGGCAGACAAGGTCGCGCCTGCGCTCGAAGGCCTGACGCATCTGTTCGACGCTCGACTGGTCATCATCCGTGTATGCCCATTCGGCTGCCTTTTGAGCCACAGAGCACGGGCCGGAGGTCAGTTGCCCCTGAATTGTGTTGACGGCTTTGGCGAGCCATGCAGGGGCAGCCAGCCAGCCAATGCGCCATCCCGTCATGGCATAGCCTTTGGATACACCATTCAGGATGATGACGCGGTCGCGTAAAGCCTCAAATTGTGACAGACTCTCGTGACGGCCGACGTAGTTGATGTGCTCATAAATCTCATCACTCAAGATGAAGACCTGCGGATGTCTCATCAAGACTTCTGCAAGGGCCTGAAGCTCGTCATGACTGTAGACGCTGCCCGTCGGGTTGCTTGGAGAGCAGAGAATGATGGCTTTTGTCTGTTTGGTGATGGCCTGCTCCAGTTGCTGGGGTGTGATTTTGAAGTCTTGGTCGATTGTTGTCTCAATGAAGACCGGTGTGCCTTCGGCTAACTTGACCATTTCCGGATAGCTTACCCAGTAGGGAGTAGGTATGAGAACCTCTTCCCCCTTGTCAACCAGGGCCATGATAGTCTGGCAGACTGCCTGCTTGCCTCCGTTTGTGACAATAATCTGCTGCGGTTCGTATTGCAGGTTGTTTTCCCGAAGCAGTTTCTTGCAGACGGCCTTGCGCAGTTCCATGTATCCGGGTACCGGTGAGTACTTGGAGTAGTTCTGGTCAACGGCGCGTTTGGCAGCGTCTTTTATGTTCTGTGGCGTATTAAAATCGGGCTCACCAACACTCAGGCTGATGATGTCTATGCCTTGCGCCTTCAGTTCGGTTGTTTTCTGGAGCATGGCGAAAGTCGGCGATGCCGACAGGGAGCGTGCCCGTTGAGAAAGCGGATAATTGTCCATAATGTGTTTTCTTTTCGATGGTTATTATTGCTGTGCGTGTATTTGAAAGATGTCTTTGTCGTTTATCATTGGGGCAAATATACGAAAAAATGTCTGCGCTTGCTGTTTATGGGGTTCTTGTCGACAATCAGTCCAGTTTCATCAGTTTGGCAAAGCGCACGAGCAGTGATTTCTTCCCATGTTTGTCAAAGTCAATATCTATCTTCACTGTGCCATTTTCACTGTATGTCCGGATAACGGTTCCCGGACCGAATACGTTGTGTACCACCCGGCTGCCGTCTGCGTATGTCCCTGCTACAGGTTGTTTCCCCTGATCGGGTTGGTATGCCGGCCCGACACGCCGGAGTCCGGCTGTGCTGATGCGTGCCTGATGGCCTGATTCTGACCGTGGCTGGAGTGGGGCCGTGGCCTGTGGGGGGCGTGCGTGACGTTGTGCGGTGGCACGGCCTGCCGTCATCGGGGTGGGAGGATAGGCCTCACGGCTCCATGATTCGCGCTCGTCTTCATAGTCGTAATCATAATCCATGTGCCGACTCTGACGCTGCGGCGGGTTGTCCATGTACTGCTCGTCTATGTCGTTGAAGAAACGGCTCGGGTTGGAAAATGCCGTTATCCCGTTCCGGAAGCGTGACTGGGCATAACTCAATGTGCAGCAGCGTTTAGCACGGGTAAGGGCAACGTAGAACAGCCGGCGTTCTTCTTCTACATCGTCTTCTGTTTCAGACTTCAGCGAGGGGAAGAGTGTCTCCTCTAATCCGACGATGAAGACGGATTCAAACTCCAGTCCTTTGGCAGCATGAATTGTCATGAGTGTAACCCGTGACTTATTATCTTCCTGTTCATCCTGGTCGGTCAGCAGAGCCACTTCACCCAGATAGTCGGTCAGCAGTGTCTGTGCTTCTCCGAACTCGGAGCGCCGCTCCTGGAGTTCATGTACTCCTGTCAGGAGCTCCATGAGATTCTCGTATCGGCTCAGGCCTTCTGTGGTATTCTCGGAGAGGGCATCGGCCGATAGGCCTGACTGCTTGATGATCATTTCGGCAAGCGCGTAGGCGTCAAGTGATTCTGTCAGTTCTCTGAATCCGTCAATCAAGGCAGAGAAGCCCATTAACTTGCGCTTTGTTCCGGCATTAACCTGCAGGTTGTAAAGGTCAGGCTGAGCCAAAACCTCCCACGCACTCACTCCGAGTCGCTGACTCAGGTCAAGCACTTTGTTAAGTGTCGTGTCTCCAATGCCACGTGCCGGTACGTTGATAATCCGCTTGAGCGCTTCATCGTCGTGCTGGTTGACGGCCAAGCGCATATAGGCTAGTGCATCTTTGATTTCTTTCCGCTCATAAAACGACCTGCCGCCGTAGATTCGATAGGGGATTCCGCTGGTGCGAAGTTCGTTCTCGATTACGCGGCTTTGTGCATTCGTGCGATACAGCACGGCTATCTGGTCATATCTGATATGCTGCTCGGCATACTGGACGGCAATCGCGCGTGCAACTCGCTCGGCTTCTTCAATATCTGTATAAGCCTTGATGACATGCAGCATTTCGCCCTTTTCCTGTTCTGAATATACGACTTTGGGTATTTGATGTCTGTTGGCTTTTATCAGACTGTTGGCTGCATCAACGATGGTACGCGTGCTCCGATAGTTTCGTTCCAGCTTGTACAGGACCGATTCCGGATAGTTTCTCTGGAACGACAGGATGTTCTGGATGTTGGCTCCGCGAAAACTGTAGATGCTCTGTGCATCATCGCCTACGACGCAGATATTATGGTGCCGTTCAGCCAGCCGTTTGATGATTAAATACTGTGCAAAGTTGGTGTCCTGATACTCGTCTACCATGATGAACTGAAAACGCTCCTGATACAGTTTCAGTACGTCCGGATAGCGGCGGAAGAGTTCGTTCGTATTGTACAGCAGGTCGTCAAAGTCCATGGCGTTGGCCAGCCGGCAACGTTTGACGTATTCGGCATATATGGCCGGCACCTCAGGGATGTGGAGCGCATAGTTGGTCTGTGCTGCATCTTTGTCAGAGCTGTATTCGGCCGGTGACTGCAGATTGTTCTTGGCCGCCGAGATGCGTGCATAGAGCAGTCCCGGTTTGTACGTCTTCTCATCCAGTTTCTTCTGCTTCACGATAGCCTTGATGGCGTTCTTTGTATCTGTTGTGTCATAGATGGTATAATTGGATGTATAACCAATCCGCTCGGCCTCAAGGCGCAGGATGCGTGCAAAGATGCTGTGAAATGTTCCCATCCACAGATAACGCGCTTCCCGATTGCCCACCAGTCCTTCAATGCGTTCACGCATTTCGCGGGCAGCCTTGTTCGTAAATGTGAGGGCTAATATACTATCGGCTCGCACGCCATGTTGCAGCATGTAGGCTATTTTATAGGTGAGCACACGCGTCTTTCCCGAACCGGCTCCTGCAATCACAAGCGACGGCCCATCAATCTGACGTACAGCCGCTTGCTGACTCTCATTCAGATCTTTCAGTAAATCTATCTGTCTGTCCATACGTTATGTGCAAAGATAGTTGAACTTGCATGCAACTCAAAGCCCGCCTGTACTTTTTTGTACAGGCCGAATGAGGAGACAAAAGATGACGGACTGCAAAAAACAACTACCTTTGTACGCCCGTTGCAGATGCGGTTCTGGCTGATGATGATTGCCGGCGGGGCAAATCCGGGGGCTCTTGAAGAGGCAGACCCTTTCAGTGAGATGACCGCCGACAGATTCGGCCATCGGGAGTGATGCCCTCGGCGCAGCCGCCAGTGGACGCGTGTGGACGGCAGCGTTCTGTGAGTCCGGACCTGACGGCAAGTGGCTGTACCTGACGATTCGGTGCCGGCATAGCCGATAGAAAAGATGTGTGAGAAGCATGTCATAAAGTTGCAGCCAACGGCGTAAGCGGCGCATGCCGTTTTACTGCCTGCGCAGCCCAAAGAACTGATGGCAGGTCATGGATGACAGGGGAGTGGCTTTTCTTTTGATGAGTTCGATAATCTTCTGTCAGTTAGATAGTTAAAAGAGAATATGAGTTTGTATGAGCAAGCCTATCTGTGCAATATCAACGCCTAATGGAGTAGGGGGAATTGCTGTCATTCGCGTGTCGGGCGATGGTGCGGCGGCCTGTGTCGACCGTATTTTTCGCGCACGAAAAGAAGGAGATAATGTCAGCAGTCAACGCTCGCATACCGTCAAACTTGGCAGTATCATTGACTTGGAAAACGCACAGACGGAACTTGACGAAGTCGTTGTGACCCGCTTCTGTGCGCCGCATTCGTATACCGGTGAGGAGGTGGTGGAGATAGCCTGTCATGGGTCTGTCTATATCCAGCAGCGGATTGTTCAATTACTGCTGCAGTCGGGGTGCACGATGGCACGTGCAGGTGAATTTACGCAAAGGGCATTCCTCAACGGGAGGCTTGACCTGAGTCAGGCCGAGGGTGTCGCAGACCTTATCAGTTCGACCTCTGCAGCAGGGAATCGGCTCACAATGAGGCAGATGAAAGGAGGAGTGAGCAATGAAATCCGCGCTCTGCGCGACCAACTGATGCATCTGTCTACCTTGCTCGAACTGGAACTCGACTTCAGTGAGGAAGATGTCCTGTTTGCCGACCGAAACGAACTGGCAGCCTTGACCACGAAAATCGAGCAGCGCATAGACCAACTGACAAAATCGTTTGCAGTCGGCAATGCAATAAAGAATGGTATTCCTGTCGCCATTGTCGGGCAGACCAATGTAGGCAAGTCAACACTACTGAACGCACTGGTGGGTGAAGAGCGTGCACTCGTCTCGGAAATTCACGGAACGACACGCGACACGCTCGAAGACCTGCTGGTTATCAACGGATTGCTGTTTAGATTCATAGATACGGCCGGCATCAGAGAAACGCAGGATGTTGTCGAACAGATGGGGATAGACCGCAGTTATCAGACCATCAGCAAGGCGCAGATTGTCTTGTGGATTATAGACGGTTCACATCATGACGCCTCGGCAGACCGAATCGCAAAGCAAATCCGGACCCATGCCTCTGCGAGCCGCATCCTGCCCGTTCTCAACAAGGCAGACAAGATAGCGAAAGGTGAGAGAGTGGGGGTGATGGAGCAATATCGCCAAGAGGGCATGGAGCAGCCGATTTTTATCTCTGCCAAGAGCGGAGAGAATCTGGACGCGTTGAAGCTGATGCTGGTGCAGATCGCACAGATACCAGATCTCTCAAAGGCTGACACATATCTGACCAATTTGCGTCATTATGAGGCCTTTATGAACGCTCAAGAAGCCTTGCGCCGTTTCCATTCCAACATGAGTCAGAACTTGAGCAGCGACCTGCTTGCCGAAGACCTGCGTGCTTGTCTGGAACATCTCGGTGAGGTTACCGGACAAATCACATCGTCTGATATCCTTCAGAATATCTTCAGCCATTTCTGCATCGGCAAGTGAGACTACAGCACAGAGCGTTGATAAGCATCATTGTTCCAACATCTTCAGATACAGCGCAATAAGGTCGTTCAAAAGCCCTAAGACGAGGTTCTTTCTCGGTGTCCTATTTGACATAATATGATGGGTTCCAGCCGATGGTTCATCATCCATGATAGTTTAAGATTAACGGCCTGTGGCTCTGCTGGAGATTCCGGCGGGTAGTGTGATGGGAAAATAATTGCGAACAGCTGCAGTCGTCCATCTGCGTTCTGTCTTCGCGCATATCGGAGGCACCACGAGCAGACTTCCGGAGTTTTCATCAGGGACAGTCGGCATTGTCTTCGTGACTCAAAACAGATTCAGACATATCTCGTAAATACTCATGCTTAAGGTTCTGAACATTGTTTGGTTCTTGGATGATGGTGCTGAGAAAAATATCCGTCCTGTCCATCGTGCAGCGTGGGACAGTGCCGTTTTTCTTCCTAAAAATCCCGCACAGACTACTAAATCCCCAAACGTTTTCGTTTGCTAAATAATCTGTATTATGTAAAATAGCATTTTAGGGAATGTACACCACTATCCGGAAATGCGTAGAAAAAAAGATCTTCGCCACGGATGTAGCGAAGACCGATGAGTACTTAAAAATAGCGTGTGAAACTATTCATCAAGCGTGAGTTTGAACGAACCAACCGAGAAGTTGAGCTTTGCGTAGACAATTTTGCGTGAGTCGTCCGTTGAGATCCACATATTAAGTCCGTCTTTCTCCTTGAACAAATCGCCGGGATCGACCATCGGAGCAACTCTGTAGCAGGTGTATTGCTTCTTGTTTACCTTGATGGTCTCTATGCCTTTATACTTGACGTGTATCGGAAATGCATTCTTCTCATGATAGACATTGAATGTCAGCACATCACCACTCTTGTATTGACCAAAGTCAACATTGCACAGGCGGAGCATCCCACTGACCATGTCACGTGCATCAGGTTCGATCTCTTTCATCCCAACGAGACTGCTGTTGACAACCTTGTCGTTGTGGTAGAAAACGGCTGTCTCAAATTGCGTATGCTTGCCCTCATGAATGTTGCGTGTAGAGCAATATGGCATAAATGTGCTGTCATCGTATGTGCTTTCAAACACGTCATATACCTTATATAACTTATCAATCAGGCCGATAGTGCGCCCAACGATTGATGTATGTACGGCAGGATGTCCGTTGTATGTCGAGGGGGTTGTGGTTACAACAGCCGAACCGCCTGTGATGATTCCATAACTCAGTTTGTACTTGTAGGTCGAGTTCGTCTGAGCGAATGCAGCACTACTTGTCATGGCAAATAATACCGCTGATGTAAGGACGTTTCTGAGTTTCATAATGGTTTGTTTTAAGGGTTATGCCTACCCTAATCCAATTATTATGCCAAAAAAGAATTACCTTTGTGCAGCCCAAAACAATCTTGAATATCTTTTTATCATGCTGAAGAAAATCCTACTCTTGGGAAGTGGCGAATTAGGAAAGGAATTCGTCATTGCCGCAAAACGCAAAGGCCGTTATGTGATTGCTTGTGACAAGTATGAGAATGCCCCGGCTATGCAGGTGGCAGACGAATATGAGGTTATAGATATGCTGAGCAGTGATGCTTTGGATGAGGTGGTGCGTAAGCATCAGCCGGACATCATCGTGCCGGAGATTGAGGCCATCAGAACAGAGCGGTTGTATGACTATGAGGCTCAGGGAATACAGGTGGTACCGAGTGCGCGGGCGGTCAACTACACAATGAATCGGCAGGCTATCCGTGATTTGGCTTCCAGAGAGTTAGGTCTCAAGACGGCTAAGTATCAGTATGCGGAGACCTATGAGCAACTGGTTAAGGCCTCGGAGGAGATCGGTTTTCCGTGTGTTGTTAAACCATTGATGTCGTCTTCAGGAAAAGGACAGTCTGTCGTTAAGTCGGCAGATGAATTGGAGCATGCTTGGAAGTATGGCATAGAAGGAAGTCGAGGAGACATCAAGAAATTGATTATAGAGGAATTCATACACTTTGACAGCGAAATTACCCTGTTGACGGTGACGCAGCAAAACGGCCCCACCCTTTTCTGCCCTCCTATTGGACACGTGCAGAAAGGCGGTGATTATCGTGAGAGTTGGCAGCCGGCAGCCATCAAGCCTGAACATCTGAAGGAAGCACAGCGAATGGCGGAATTGGTGACACGCAGTCTTACGGGAGCGGGGATATGGGGCGTTGAATTCTTCCTGAGCAATACTGATGGCGTCTATTTCTCTGAATTATCACCACGTCCACATGATACCGGCATGGTGACGCTTGCGGGCACACAGAGTCTCAATGAGTTTGAGTTACATCTGCGAGCCATCTTGGGACTTCCTATTCCATGCATCAAGCAAGAACGTATGGGAGCCAGTGCTGTTGTTCTCTCGCAGATCGCAAGTCAGGAGCAACCGATATATTCGGGCGAAGCTGATGTGTTAGCTGCTGAAGATACCCGACTGCGCATCTTCGGCAAGCCAACGACACGCGTTAACCGACGCATGGGAGTTGTGCTCTGCTATGCTCCCATGGGGGCAGATATGGATGGACTGCGCGACAAGGCCAAGTCATTGGCAGAGAAAATACAGGTCGGTTAACGCAGAAAAATCGGACGCTAAAAACACAATGCGATTGCACAACTTTTTGATGAAGCAGACAACCCACTTCATGACCTAACAGATAGCTTTCGGGCAACATGAACAAAACGATGATTGAAGTGGGAATCTCGGGATTCCTAACCTGCCGGAAGACTCTACAGCCGAACAGGTGCAGGCAGTCATCAGCGACCTCATGGCGCGTGCCCCGCGCACCGATTCTGCAGAGCAGGCATTGAACGATCTGGAGGCACAAGTCCGGACCGACAAGGTGAAGGCTCTGATAGTAGGAGCTCTCTTGGCAGATTAACGCAGAAAATACGGACGCTAAAGACCCCTTCCGAGGGGAGCGTTGATTGGCCAGAACACATCGGGCATCATTGCTGTATGGTTAAAATCCATAGAATGATGCCCGATGTGTTCTGTCATATATACATGCTAAGAAATACAGGATTTGATGGACGCCTATAACTGAGGTAGAAACTCTTCATAGGTGTTGTCCGAATAAAAACACACGATGCGCACGACAGACTTAGCCGTTTTGTCTGTGTGAGCCGATTGGTTCTGCATATGCGTCTCGTTTTGACAGTCCTGGTGATTGAAAGTATCATGCTCCAAGACATCTGTGTGCAACTCGGGCTTCTGGACTACACGCCCCGTAGGTCCGGTCACAGTGGGTTGCTTGGCGGATTGCAGGTAATCATCCGGTGATGACAAGGTCTGCGGATGGAGAGCACTATATTCCGGTTTTACTTTTTCTGACGGATTTTCTATGTGGTTAATTGGAGCGTTTTGGTTCGCATTTCTCATTGATTTATAATCAGTTGTCAGCTCTGAGTCAAACAAAGTCGGTTCGTGAGAATCGCTTTTTTCTCTTTCAACCGGCCCCTGCCCCAAAATAAGCCAATCTGGATTGATAAATTTGAACTGAAGCAAGATTTTCTCCATCACATCAAGGCTGGGATTGTTTCGTCCCTTTAAGATATGTGAAAGTATAGGAGAAGAAAGTCCTATTTCAGCAGCGAACTGACTTGGCGACATATTTAGCCGCTCTATTAGATATGTGATACGTTCTCGTTTGTCCATACATTTGTATTTCTCTCGTTGGCAAAGATAACAAAAGTTTCTACCACAACAAAACTCACATTTGTAATATAGACGAGCAAGGAAGCAAAATGCAGAGCACAATTGTACATAGTGATAGAAAGTGATACTGGAGAATAAAATCCGGCGGCAATTTCCATTAAGAATACGCCCGTATCTTAGATTATATCATAAATAGCTATAATATAATCCTTTAAGCATCATTTTCTACGGTAGATGTAAACATTAGATTTGGCCACATAACTATCTACTTTACAGAAAGATGAACTATATAAATGTATTTGTTCAAATCTTTTGGAATAATATCCAGTATATTGGGCTAAAATCTTTTGTTTGCTTGATAAAATAATGTTTAACGTTCTGATAAGCAGTACATAATCAGTGAAAATGAATATGTACTGTGCCTGCTGGTTTATGACAAAAGATAGATAAGGAGACAACAAATACTTGAGCGGCTTTTTCAATGTCCCCCCCCTACCCTCTGTGTTTACGGTGGTTACTTTTGTGTGATTTGTATAGCCCGAATAGTTGCGTTTTACACATTTGAATGCGCGAACAAGAGCAACAATCGTATTTAGATTTGTAAATTACAATGATGGTGGGAACTTTGTTTTGTATAGTGTCGAGAATCCCGTATTTTTGTGCAGAAACAAGATGAGTGGCAAATATGCGAATTTCAGAGGTACTATCCACAGAGCACTTGGCAATCGGCTATGGGCAACGTGTTGTGCAAGACAATTTGGAGCTGCATGTATATTCGGGTGAGTTGGTCTGTATGCTTGGCATGAACGGATGTGGGAAGACCACCCTGCTACGGACGCTGTCAGGATTGCAGAATGCTCTGTCAGGACATGTCCGCATCCATGGAGCTTGTGTGCAACAGCAAGCAGATATGCCTCAGCAGCAGTCTGCTGATTTGTCGCAGTTAGATTTGCAGGTACGTGCTCAACAGATAGCAGTGGTACTGACAGATCGAGTCGATACTCAAAATTTGTCTGTTTTTGATGTTGTGGCTACGGGGCGTTATCCATATGCAACATGGCTTGGGAAGTTGACAAATGCTGATCGAGATGCCATACAGAATGCCATTGCTGCTGTCGGTCTGCAACCGTTAACTCATCGTTATCTCTCTGACCTGTCAGATGGCGAACGCCAACGGGTGATGATTGCCAAGGCTTTGGCACAAGATACCCCTATCATTCTTCTTGATGAACCAACAGCACATCTTGATCTTCCGAACCGCATGTCCATGATGTTGTTATTGCGTCAATTGGCGCATGAACAGAATAAGGCCGTGCTCATGTCAACTCATGAATTGGAATTGGCATTGCAGGCTGCAGATAAGCTATGGCTATTGCAACAACAAAAGCCTGTTGTCTGCGGAATACCAGAGGATTTGGTTCTTAATGAGTCGCTACAACAGGTTTTTCAGTCAGATTCGTATATATTTGACTTGTCTGATGGAAGTTTTGAGATGAAGCACAGAACTGACAAATCAATAGGATTAGATGGTGAGCCGGTCCGATGTTATTGGACACGTAGAGCCTTGGCACGTCTGGGCTATCGTGCGGACAAGAATGCTTCCCCTTCAATAAACGTCACGGCCGAAGCATGGGTCTACAATAATCAGACGTACAAGACTTTAGGTGATTTGTTAGCTAATCTAAACCGATAATGTCATATATTCGGTCTAGCCGTCAGTGCTCAATCCCTACTTTGTTTTATCTTTCTTTCCAAAGATGGAGAAATGTACATAGCGCTTCGGATTATCTTCCAAGTCGCTGAGCAGGCTTTGGGCTGCCTGAGCCGTAGCGGTTAGCTTCTCATACAGTTGCTTGTCGTGCAGCAAAAGACCGATTGTACCATCTGACGAGTTTATAGACGCAGTTATCTGTTGGAGTTGCGATACAGTGTGATTCAGGTGTTCAACGGTCTGATTCAGTTGCAGTTCATTCAGAATGGCGGTGAAGGTATTCAAGTGGCCTATAGTGGCCTTTGTATTGCTGACAATGTCTGGCACATCGCGATTCATCAACAGTTTGAGTTGTGCTGATGAAGCTTGCAGATTGGCTGTAATACCTTCTATGGAGTGTATCGAATGTGTGATAGCAGAGTCTGCCACAAGTTTGTTGGCCTGCACCACCAATGTATCCACATGAGCAAGCAGTTGAGTCAGTTGTGGAGCTACTTGCGTCATCAGTCCGTCAATCAAACCGTTGCCATGTGAGGTCGGGAGTGTGTCTCCGGATACGCGAACTCCATCTGATGTATTTGCCGATGCATCAAAGATAAGTTGCAGAGCTTTCCCACCCAACAGACCATCATCATAAATCTGCATTTCTGTCGACCGAGGCAGACGGATTTCTTTATCTATACTGATTTCGACAACGAAAGGAATCTCGAGCGTGAAGTCATATGCAACTTTCTTGACTTGTCCCACTTTGCAGCCCTTGATATACACCGGTGCGGATGCTTCAAGCCCATCCAGATGTTCGTATAGCCCATAGTAGGTGGATGTCGGCGAGAAGATATCAACCCCCTTCAGAAAGTTGAAACCAAAATACAATAGAAAAACACTCATCACGGCTATTATGCCGACCTTTATCTCTCTGCTGTGTTTCATATCTGTAGTTGTGTATGTGTTGCGATTGACCGATAGCCGGCCTGTCAGTTATGGCCTGCACAAAAGATTATAGAATCGGTCATCGCCCAAAATACAAAATCATTTGATTATGGTTGCCGCAATCGTGCGTCATTGACAGGGATTCGCAGTACTCCTTCGAAAGCGACTACAAAAGCATCGCCAAATCGCTCGGCTAACTGCTTTCGTGCCTTGTTTGCCTCTGCAAAGGATTTGTAGTGGCCGAACGTGTATTTATAAACCTTACCATCCTGATACATTTCGGCCCCTGCCAATCCTCGTTGTTTGATTTGCTCCTTCGTCAGATTCGTTGCCGAGGACAAAACCTGAACCCGATAGTCAATCATTGCAGAAGAAGCGGCAGGATCATTTTTCAACGTATCAGATGTCAAATCCTCTTTATCGTTCGCTGTTGAGGGTACCTCTTCTCTGCTTTTTTGTTGTTCAATCTCTTGCGCATCATTTGCCGCGGATGGCTCTGTATTTTCATTCTGATTTTCAGGCATTTCATACGAGGGCGTTACCTTACCGGATTTTTTGTCAACCTCTCGTTTGTATTGCACAAAAGCCTTGTAAATGCAGTTGGCCATTTTGTCTCTGCCGGCATCTGACAACAAAAATTTCTCTTCAGATGGATTGGAAATAAATCCAAGTTCAATAAGCACACTGGGGCATGCTGACTTGTGCAGCACCCAAAAGCCAGCCTGACGTACGCCGCGATTATACCGACCTGCATTGACAAAATTCTGCTGTACCTCTGTTGCAAATTGCAAGCTGTTGTTGATATACCTGTCCTGCATAAATTGAAACATGATGTAGGACTCCACTGAATTTGGATTAAACCCCTGATATTTTGTCTGATAATCATCTTCAAGCAGCATGACGGAGTTCTCACGCATGGCCACATTGAGATTGGATTGCTCTTTGTGCAGACCGAGTGTGTAGGTCTCGGCACCATTGGCACTTGGTCCTTGCGCAGAGTTTGTGTGAATGCAAATGAATAAATCGGCTTTGTGCTTGTTGACAAAATCGGCACGACCTTGTAGGGTTACAAAAACATCTGTGGTTCGGGTGTAATACACCTTGACATCCGGGCATGACTGCTCGATTAGCTTACCCACCCGCTTGGTTACTGCCAGGTTAATATCTTTTTCTTTCCCCGTCTTTCCTAATGCTCCTGCATCATGCCCTCCGTGTCCGGCATCAAGCACGACCACAAACTTGCCACTTGCGTCAATGGCCCAGGTCATAGTCGTGTTCCACACACACAGGAGAATTGAAATAATGAGACACTTCAGAAAAGGACGCATACGCAATCTTATATCAAGAATTCGGATTCAATGTGGCAAAAGTACAACTTATTTTTATCATACATCTTGTGAGACTGCCTCAAATCCAGATATTCAGGGCAAAAAAATGTTTTGGCATGACTTTTGGCTGCTATTTTTATACTACTTTTGTGAGTTAATTGGAAAGTACGCGTTCGATTTGAATCAAACGGCACATACACTGCGATTGTGGCTGCACTCAAAATGGGTTGTCAGCTGCTTGTTAGCCACGATGTGCATATCTTCTGAAGTGCGTGCTCAAAGTCCGGCAGACAGTATCGCTGCTTTGATGGCTGATACGCTTGGCTCTGTTTCTACGCTTACGGACTCATTACCCCCTATCACTCCTACAGACTCTGTTCAGAAAGATACTGTCATGTTGACAGCACCTCGAAAAGGTGCGCTTGATGACAAAGTCGACTATGCAGCTAAAGACTCCATTGTGATCTTTGGTAACGGGACAGCCATGTTGTTCGGACAGGGCGACGTGACGTACAAGACCATCAATCTAAAGGCCGACTATATGCGGGTTAAGTTAGACAGTTCGACGGTATATGCGGCAGGAGTCCGCGACAGCGTGGGTGATCTTCAGGGAATACCGAAATTTTCTGATAACGGTCAAGAATATGAATCGAACGAGTTGACCTATAATCTGAAAACCAAGCGTGGGTTTATTAGACACGCTGTGACGCAGCAGGGTGATGGCTATGTGATCAGTGAACAAACCAAGCGTAACAACGATGGCATCCTGACCATGGCGCAAGGTAAGTACACGACCTGCGACGACCATGATGATCCGCATTTTTATCTTGCATTAACCAAGGCCAAAGTCAAACCGGGCAAGTATATTGCGACCGGACCAGCATACATGGTCTTAGCAGATGTCCCGCTCCCACTTGCTATCCCGTTCGGCTACTTCCCGTTTACGAACAGTTATAGTTCGGGTGTCGTGATTCCGAGTTTTGATGATAATTCACAACGTGGTCTCGGCTTGCGTAACGGAGGTTATTATTTTGCCATCAACGACTATGTGGATCTTGAGCTTTTGGGTGAGATATACACGAACCGCACGTGGGGCATCACCGCACAGAGCAAGTATGTCAGACGTTACAAGTATAGTGGCAACTTTAACTTTACGTATCGTAACGATAAGGTCAGCGAGAAGGACTTGCCCGATTATACAGAAATGACGAACATGTCAATCAGATGGTCTCACCGTCAGGATGCAAAGGCGAGCCCATACAGCACGTTCTCTGCGAGTGTGGATTTTTCTACCAGTGGTTACAACCGCTCCAACATCAACTACTACAACGATCCGAACCTGACCAGTCAGAATACGAAGTCGTCATCAGTGTCTTTCTCGCAAAGATTCCCCAATAGTCCTTTCAGCATAACAGCAACGGCGCAAGTGACACAACGTTCACGCGACTCAACCATCAATCTTATGCTGCCTTCTGTCAATATCTCCATGAGCAGCATCTATCCCTTCAAGCGTAAGAATGCGGTGGGCAAAGACCGGTGGTATGAGAAGATCTCCATGAATTATTCGGGAGTCTTGAGTAACAGTATTGAGACCAAGGAAGACCGGATTTTGCAGGCCAATTTCTTTCGGGAATGGAAGAACGGCATGCGGCACAGCATTCCATTGTCTGCTTCGTTCAATCTCTTCAAATACATCAGCATCTCACCGTCCATCAACCTGACAGACCGCATGTATTTCAAGAGCGTAGAGCAACAGTGGGATTCCGTTACCAATACTGTGGTTTCGTCAGATCATTATGGATTCTATAACGTTTTCGACTTTAGTCTGAGCGTCTCGGCAAGTACCAAGCTGTACGGATTCTACATTCCTGTACGCAAGATTTTCGGCGACAAGATTGACCGTATCCGTCATGTCATCACCCCACAGATCGGATTCAGCTACAATCCTGACTTCGGCAGCGATTTCTGGGGATATTACAGCAGCTATGTCAACAACATAGGGCAGACCGTCAGTTACTCGCGTTTCCAAAACTCGCTGTACGGATCGCCGGGACAGGGAAAGAACGGAAGCATCACCTACTCTTTGGCCAACAATCTTGAGATGAAGGTGCGTAACGATAATGACACGACGGGGAAAGCTCCGTTCAAGATTATCAGCCTGATAGACAAATTGTCCATTAGTGGGAACTACAACCTTATGGCCGACTCAATGAACTGGTCGAATATCGGTGTTGAGTTGCGTATCAAGTTATGGAAAAGTTATTCTCTTAACCTGAATACCAGCCTTGATCCGTATTTATATGAACTGAATGCCAATGGCCAACCTGTACATGTCAACAAACTGAGATGGAATCATGGGAAATTTCCTCGTTGGAACGGAACGAGCATCTCTGTCCCG